>DASWNS010000401.1:0-3946 GCA_036399115.1 Pyrinomonadaceae bacterium
CTGCCGGGTCCCTGCTTGGCGATGGCGGCTTCGATCTGCGCGCCCATCATGTCTTCGTAGGTGTCGCGCTCGACGGCGCGGAAGATGCCGACGGGTTGCGGGAAGTCAGGGTATTCCATGCGCGCGAGCATGAAGGCGACCGAAGGGTCTTTGAGATGTATGTCGTGGACGAGCAGGTCGTCCACTGTGATGCCGTTCTCGCCGATGGTCACGACCTCCGGGTGCGCGCCGTTCATGCGAATCCCCTTATTGCGCTCCTTGCCGAAGATCATCGGCTGGCCGTGTTCGAGATAGATCATGTGGTCGGAGCGCACGCTTCGTTCGGTGAAGTATTCAAACGCGCCGTCGTTGAAGATGTTGCAGTTCTGATAGACCTCTATGAAGGAGACGCCCTTGTGGCGCGCACCCGCCTGCACGATGCCGCCGAGATGTTTGACATCGAGATCGAGCGTGCGCGCGACGAACGTGGCCTCGCTGGCAATCGCTACCGACAGCGGGTTGAGCGGGTAGTCGATAACGCCCATCGGCGTTGACTTCGTGCGCTTGCCGAGTTCGGAGGTGGGGCTGTACTGCCCTTTCGTCAAACCGTAGATGCGGTTGTTGAAGAGTATGTAGTTGAGGTCGAGGTTGCGGCGGATGGCGTGCATGAAATGGTTGCCGCCGATGGAGAGCGCGTCGCCGTCGCCCGTGATGACCCAGACCGACAACTCCGGATTCGCGGCCTTGATGCCGGTGGCGACGGCGGGCGCGCGCCCGTGAATCGAGTGGAAGCCGTAGGTGTTCATGTAGTAGGGGAAGCGCGAGGAGCAGCCGATGCCGCTGACGAAGACGATCTTCTCGCGCGGGATGCCGAGTTCGGGCATCACCTTCTGCACGTTGTTCAAGATCGAATAGTCGCCGCAGCCCGGACACCAGCGCACTTCCTGTCCCGAGACGAAATCCGCCTTCTTCAACTGCGCCGGAGGCGGCGCGACCTCGCCCGCCACGACCGGACCCGGGTAGGTTTGCGAGGAACCGCTGCCCGAGACATTCCCGCCGATGTTCTCCGTGTCGGCAGCGATGTTTTTCGCCGCGTCGCCCTGGTTGTAGTCTCCGTTTCCATTAGTGCTCATAATTTATCCTTCGACGTTAGTTCTGCAACAGCCGCTTTCCAGTCCGCTGGATTTCCCAGAAGGACGGCTTTATCTATCCCAAGATTCTCCAACAACATCGCCAACACCGTTAGCCGCTCTCGCTCGTTCGTAAAGATGCCTGCGACAAACTCGATCTTTTCGGGAGCTTGATAAATCCGCTTATCGAACTCCTCGTCACTCCACTGGCGACCTTCGCGGTGAATGTCCCATTCATTTGGGTCGAAGCCTTCGATGACCTCAATTCTAATCTTACTCATCATGTATTAAAGCTTCTCGAAAACGACAGGCTGCATCACACTTAGCCTTGCCGCTTTTATTTCACTTTTTAGCGGTGACACTTTTGAACCACCAGCAAGCGCATTGAGATAAGCAACCATTTTTTCATGTGACGGGAGTTCATTGGCATCCTTACGTTCAGAAAATCGTCCAGTCTTTGGAGCACCGTCTGTTCGGTTAATCATGGCTATACGCGCCTTAGTTTCTAAAGAACCACTTGAAGACTTCGGAAAAGGAAATCTTGAAAGAAACAAACTATTAACAGGCCGCGCCTTTGTTTCAAGGTAAAACACCTTCGTATGAGGAAACCAAGGGGCAACATCTGTCGCGAAGTGTTCAACGTGCTCTTTCCGAATGCGTTCGCGATCTAAAAAGACCTCCAACTCTTCACGAACTAGCACGATACAATCAAGACGGCGCATCCAAGCCTGAAGAGCTAAATAATGTCCGGCAACACGATGTCTTTTTTGCCGGTGTACCTTTAATTCTCGGCCAGTCATTTGTTTGCCCACTCAATATTTAATACTTACAAATACTCTTCCACCTTCTCCACGATCTCGCGTATCTGGAAGGGACGCCCTTTGACTTTGGAGAACGTGACGGCGTCAACCAGATACTTCGCGCGGATCATGGTGGCGAGTTGGCCTAGATTCATCTCCGGGATGATGACGCGCTCGAACGAACGGAGCACCTCACCGAGGTTTTTCGGGAAGGGATTCAAATAGCGCAGGTGCGCGCTCGACACGGAGCGGCCTTCGCGCTGCAAGCGTTCGACCGCCGAAGTGATCGAGCCGTAAGTCGAACCCCAGCCGAGCACGAGCACCTTGCCCGTCCGTTCGCCGAAGATTTCGAGGTCGGGAATGTCCTCAGCCACGCGGTCAACCTTCTCCTGCCTGAGTTTCACCATGAACTGGTGGTTCTCCGGGTCGTAGTTGACGTTGCCGGTGAGATGTTCCTTCTCGATGCCGCCCACGCGGTGTTCGAGGCCGGGCGTGCCGGGAATGGCGAAGGGGCGCGAAAGCGTCTGCTCGTCGCGCGCGTAGGGGAGAAAGCCTGCGGGGTCGTCTGCAAACTTAACTTCGATCTTCGGCAGGTCTGCAATCGCGGGCAGTGCCCAAGGCTCCGCGCCGTTGGCGAGATAACCGTCGGAGAGGTAGAACACGGGCGTCATGTACTTGAGGGCGAGGCGCACGGATTCGACCGCCATGTGGAAACAGTCTGCGGGCGTCGAAGGCGCGACGACCACCGCCGGACATTCGCCGTTTCGTCCCCAGACGGCTTGAAAGAGATCGGCCTGCTCGGTCTTCGTCGGCAATCCGGTCGAAGGACCGCCGCGCTGCACGTTGATGATGACGAGCGGGAGTTCGGTCATCACGGCGAGGCCGATGGCCTCCTGTTTGAGCGCGACGCCGGGACCGGACGTGCCCGTCAAGCCGATGTGCCCCGTGAACGATGCGCCGATGGCGGCGCAGACCGCCGCGATCTCGTCTTCGGCCTGAAACGTTTTGACGCCGAAATTTTTATGGCGCGCCAGTTCGTGCAGGATGTCGGAGGCGGGCGTGATCGGGTAAGAGCCGTAGAAGAGCGGGCGACCGCAAAGTTCGGAGGCGGCGACGAAGCCGATGGCGGTCGCTTCGTTACCCGTAATCTTGCGATACTTGCCGGGCGCAATCGCGGCCTTCTTGACGCTGTAGTGGGTGGTGAAAACTTCGGTCGTGTCGGCGAAGTTGTAGCCCGTGCGCAGGGCGACGACGTTGGCGCGCGCCACTTCGGGCAGCTTCTTGAACTTCGCTTCGATCCATTCGAGCGTCGGCTGCATCGGGCGGTCGTAGAGCCAGTAGAGCACGCCGAGCGCGAAGAAGTTTTTGCAGCGATCCATCTCCTTGCGCGTCAGTTTCACCTGCGCCTCTTGCAGCGCGCGAAGGTTCAGAGTGGTGATCGGCAGGCGGTGGACGCGATAGCCTTTGAGCGTCTCGTCTTCGAGCGGGCTGACGGCGTAGGCCGCCTTCTTCAAGTTCTCTTTGTTGAACTCGTCCGTGTTGACGATGATCGTGCCGCCCTCTTCCAGATCGAACAGGTTGACCTTAAGCGCAGCCGGGTTCATCGCGACGAGCACGTTCGGCTGGTCGCCGGGCGTGCGTATGTCTTGAGAGGAGAAGTTCAACTGGAAGCCGGAGACGCCGGGCAGGCTTCCGGCGGGAGCGCGAATCTCCGCGGGGAAGTCGGGCAGCGTCGAGATGTCGTTGCCGAGGACGGCGGAGGTGTTCGTAAACTGCGTGCCGGTTAACTGCATGCCGTCGCCGGAGTCTCCGGCGAAGCGGATGGTCACGGTTTCGACTTCCTCGAAATGTTTTTCGACAGTCGGTGCTGCGTCGGATGGCGGATCAATGACAGTGCTCATAATGTCTTAATGAATCCTTACTGTTTTGGGAAGATAACGAAGCGCCAATTCAGGTAGGAACACTTCGGTTCATCTGGCTCAAGCGCATTGTAACATAGCCACACGCGCCCGACTCAAGCGACGCGGAAATCGTTCG
>DASWNS010000402.1:0-2417 GCA_036399115.1 Pyrinomonadaceae bacterium
CAGTGACGGGTGACAAGCGACGAGTGACGGTTTTTCTAACCGTCACTCGTCGCTTGTCACCCGTCACTGCTTTTAAAATCTGACGTGCTCGGCGGGCGCGCCCTTTTTGCAGCCGACGCACTCTTCGCTGGAATCGTAGAACTTGGAATCGAATTCGACGAGCGACTTGATGGCGATGTCGTCGTTGATCTTGTCCAGCGCATCGGTGAAGCGGACGATGGTGGCGCAGCCGATGACGGTGGCGCCGAGTTCCTCGACGAGCGCGACCGCCTCGCGGATGGCGTCGCCGCTGCGGATGATGTCGTCAACGATGATGCACGGGTTGATCTCGCCCTTGTTGATGTACTGGCGAAACATGCGCTTGCCTTCTTCGCGCTCCGCCCAGTAAATCTGCTCCGCGCTCAGCGCTTCGCGCACACCGAAGGCCACCGGGATGCCGCCGGGACCCGGACTGATGACCGCCACTTTCGGCAACACGCTCGACACGTCTTTCTCGACGCGCAGCAGGCGCGAGAGCGCGACGGCAAGGACGCGCGCCGTGTCGTAATAGCGAAAGGCGAGCGGCATCTGAAAATAGTTCGGCGTGTGTTTGCCGGAAGGATAGACGAAGTGGCCTTCGCGAAACGCGCCCGTCTTCTTCAATATTTCCATGACTTCATCTTGTGATGGAACGAGTTGCACCATTAGCTCATGTCTCCACTAAGAAAAGGATGAGGGATGAGGGATGAGGGATGAACAGGAATGGTCGAACCGCTTTGGGCAGTTTTCTGATTCATCCTTCATCCCTCATCCCTCATCCTTAAGTTTTCGACAGCATACCACTACTTCGCCGTGTTCGCGCCACCCGCGAGTGCGTCTTTGATGAGGCGGCGTTGATCTTGAGAGAGGCCGGGCGGAAGCGCACCGGCGTCAAACCAGCCGACGCTGTTGATCTCCATGCTCTGCGGCGCAGCCGTTTCGCTCGCGCGCAGGCGGCAGCGAAAGTGTATCTCCACCTGTTGCGGTCGCTTGAGCGTGCGCACGCCGAGGAGTTCCACTTCGTGCAGTTCTACGCCGATCTCCTCGCGCAGTTCGCGCCTGAGGGCTTCGTGCGGTTGCTCGCCCGCCTCCATAAAACCGCCGGGGATGCCCCACCCGCTGCCCATGCGAAACTCGTGATTCAACAGCATCACGCGCCCCGCGTCGTCTAAGACGACCGCGCCCACCGTCACCATGAAACGCGGCTCGGCGAGCCACACGCCCCAACGCCGCACGCTCTTCGGCGCACCCCGCCACATCGTCCCCAGCAATTTTTTCCACATGCGCCGCCATGATAAACGATGAAGGATGAACGCGGAACGTTGAATGAAAGAAACTGCTTTTGTGTTCCATTCAACGTTCCGCGTTCATCCTTCATCGTCTCTTTTCATTGACGCGCTTCGTCGTTTCTCCGTAAGATTGTGCGCAAGTTTTTGCACGTCTGGAAAAAAGCCGGAGCGTGCCGCCGGACGGTTCACAGGCAGGCGGCGCGCGAGAAGTCTGGAAGCGAAAATCATGTCAACTAATGAGAGCACAAGGCCGGGTGCCGCGCCTCAGGGCGTGGCTCAAGCGGCTCCCACCGAGCAGCAGGCGTCGAAGTCCGGCGCGCCGAAGAGGTTCGAGAAGGGGCAGACCGTCTGCAACGAAAAGGACGCCAAGGGCAAGCTGCACAACGGCCATCTGAAGCAGGTGAGTCCCATCCGCGAAGAGGCGCGGCAGCACATGCGCGGCGACGATCTGCTCTACCGCTGCCAGACCTGCGGCACGCTCTACATGGGGCCGCCGCTCGGACACGTCCGCGACCCGCGCAAGCAGGCGCGCTACGTGCAGAGCGAACTCGTGCAGATACTCGAAGCGGCGGGCGGCACGCTCCCCGCCTTCAAACGGAACGAGGCGGGCGCGTGGGTTCCCGCCAGCAACACGACGCCTCATGCGCCCCCGCCCGTCGCCGCCGCAGCGCAAAACATCAAGCCCGCCGCCCCGACGCCGAAGCCTGCCACGACGCCCGCCGCGACTCCGGCAGCGACCAACGCCGCCGCGCCGTCAGGCGAGACGCCCGAACAGAAACGCGCACGCATTATCGCCGAGGCCAAAGCCAAAGCCGCCGCACGCATGGCAGGCGGCGCGATACCGACGAGCGGCACGACGCCGACGAGCGGCGCAGAGACATCCAACGCCGCGCCGCCCGCCCACGCAAACGCCGACGCACCCTCCGGTGAAACTGTCGAAGAGAAACGCGCGCGCATCATCGCGGAAGCGAAGGCCAAAGCCGCCGCCAAGATGGCCGCCGCGAAGGGCGGCAAGCGCGGCGGCGAAGAGACACAGGTTGCGCCGCCCACGCCGCCTGCACCTTCCACACCCGCGCCAACACAAACGCAAACGCCAGTGCCAACGCCGTC
>DASWNS010000403.1:0-3482 GCA_036399115.1 Pyrinomonadaceae bacterium
GGCAGGACTACAGCCTCGGCGTCGCCTATCGCCCGCTCCTGATCAACAACATCACGATGACCTTCGGCGCGTCCACGTTCGTGCCGGGGCGCGGCTTCCGCGACATCTACACGGACAAGTCGCGCAACTGCCCGCCGAACGTCGAAGATTATTGTGCGTCGGACAGAACCATCATCGATCCGAGCAAGCCCTTGTTCTCCTTGTTCGCGCAGTTGAAGTTCATCTTCTGAGTTTCATCATTTATCCCGGCAGTTATCGTGAGACGGAGAATTTAGAATGCAAGGTGTCGGTAAAGCTGATCGGATCAAGCTGGTCATCTTCCTATTTTTCATCGCGGCCATCAGCTTGACGCTGCTCGGCGGCGCGCGTTCGTCCGCGCAACAGCGGCACAGCGCGCCACCGCAACCGCCACAACTCGCCCGCGCCGCATCCTCTGAACGCGACGATCAACCCGCGCCCGCTGCAAAGCCGGACGCGAGCGTCGCGCCTGCGAAGATTCACGACAACGCTGCCAACGTCTCGCAGACCGCCGCCGCCGCAACAGAGGCGACCGAAGGCTGCGTCGCCTGTCATAACAACATCGAACCGATGCACGTCACGTCGAGCGGAAAGCTCGAAGCGGGCGGCAAGGACGGGCAGGGACTCTCCTGCACCTATTGTCACGGCGGCAACCCTGCGGGCAAGACTACGGAAGAGTCACACGTGCGCCCGCGCCACCCGGACATCTGGAAAGTCGGCGGCAAAGCGTCGAGCGCGAACCCGGAGCGCACGAACGCCCTGTTGAATCGTGAGAGTTGGGAGTTTGTGCGCTTCATCAACCCGGCGGATTTGCGCGTTACGTCGAAGACCTGCTCGGAATGTCACGCGCCGGAAGTTGCGGCCAACGACAACAGCATGATGCGCCACGGCGCGATGCTCTGGGGCGCAGCGCTCTACAACAACGGCGGCTTCCCGCTCAAAGACGCGCGCTTCGGCGAAGCCTACGCCGAAGAGACGGGCGCGCCGCTACGCCTTATTCAAGTGCCGCAGCCGACGAAAGAAGAGCAACTTCTGAAAGGCTGGCTGCCCTTCCTCGATCCCCTCCCGCGCTGGGAGATTTCGCAACCGGGCAACCTGTTGCGCGTCTTCGAACGCGGCGGCAGGCGTCGTCTCGAAGTGGGCTTGCCCGACCGCGAAGAAGAACCCGGCAAGCCCGACAAAGGACTGAGCGCGCGCGGCCTCGGCACGCAGCAACGCACCGATCCGGTCTATCTCGGCATCCAGAAGACGCGCCTCTTAGACCCGACGCTCAATCATCTCGGCACCAACGATCATCCCGGCGATTATCGCTCCTCCGGCTGCACGGCCTGTCACGTCGTCTATGCCAACGACCGCAGCCCCGTCAACTCCGGTCCTTATGCCAGGTACGGCAACATGGGCACGACCGCCACCGCCGATACCAACATCCCGCGCAACGAACCCGGCCACCCGATCAAGCACCAGTTCACCAACGCCATTCCCACTTCGCAGTGCATGACCTGTCACATGCACCCCGGCACCAACATGGTCGCCACCTACACGGGCTTCATGTGGTGGGACAACGAGACGGATGCGGGCAAGATGTTTCCGGCCAAACAGGTCACGCCGTCGCAGGATGAGGAGCAGGAGAAGTTTGACCGCAACCCCGAAGGCGCGCACGTGCGCGGCCTCTGGTCGATGCGAAAGTGGAAAGACCGCGCCTCGCCCGAAGACTTTCTGGTGAAGACGGGCGAACCGGGCGGCGAGTTCGGCAAGCAACTCAAACAGACGGCCTTTGCAGACTATCACGGTCACGGCTGGATGTTCCGCGCCGTCTTCAAACGCGACCGCGCGGGCAACATGCTCGACGGCTATGGCAAACAGATCAAGACCGTCACCCCGAAAAAACTGGCCGACGCCGTAGCCTTCTCCGGCGACGGCGCGTACAAGTCAGGCCAGCCCGTCCATCTCAAGGACATACACCTTGAGAAGGGCATGCACTGCGCCGATTGCCACTTCCGGCAGGACAATCACGGCACAGGGATTCTCTACAATGAACCGCGCGCCGCCGTCGAGATCAACTGCACCGATTGTCACGGCACGATCCGCGAGAAAGCGAAACTCATCACCACCGGCTACGCAGCCGGGCAAGGCATCGAAGGCGGCAAACTCGTGGACAAAGAACGCGGTCGCAACCTGCGCGCGCCGCGCAGCGGAAACAAAGACATCTCGCGCAATCTCTACGCACGCGACGAGACGGGCGCGAAGATTCCGCTCTTCGAACTTGCGCCCGCCGCCGGTCTGAAAAAGAAGGTCAAGACCGAGGACGGCAGAGAAGTCACGATTGACATCAAGGCGGGCGAGATCGTGCAGAACTCCATCGTCGAGCCGGGCAAATGGTGGCGCGTCAAGCAGACGATAGACAGCATTGATCCGAAGTCGCCCGACTATAACGAACTCTCGCGCTACGCCAAGACCATTCGCAAGGACAACTCGACGTGGGGCGACGTGCCGGAAAAGGACGAGTCGCTCGCGCACGCCGACAACTCGATGACGTGCTTCTCCTGCCACTCTTCGTGGATGACGAGTTGCTTCGGCTGCCACCTCTCGATGAAGGCCAACCGCAAGATGCCCAACCGCCACAACGAGGGCGACGACTCGCGCAACTACACGACCTACAATTTTCAGGTCTTGCGCGACGACGTGTTCATGCTCGCGAAAGACGGCACGGTGACGGGTCATCGCGTTGCGCCCGCCGCGTCGCGCTCCGCCGTCATCGTCAGTTCGCAGAACCAGAACCGCGAGTGGATCTATTCGCAGCAGCAGACCATCTCGACGGAAGGTTTCAGCGGCCAGTCGTTCTCGACGCACGTGCCGCATACAGTCCGCGCGACGGAGACGAAGGGCTGCACCGATTGCCACGTCGCCAAGGAGAACAACAACAACGCATGGATGGCGCAACTGCTCATGCAGGGGACGAACTTCGTCAACTTCATGGGTCGCTACGTCTATGTCGCCGCCGAGCACTCGCTCGAAGTCGTCCCCGTCACCGAACGCGAAGACCCGCAGGCCGTCTTCGGCAGCACCCTGCACAAGATCGCTTATCCTGACAACTATAAGAAGTTCGTGGATGGCGGTCGCGTGTTGAAGGAATACTACGAGCACGTGGGCAACCCGGAAGTCTTGCAGGTGCAGATGCGCGGCGAGTATGCCTATGTCGCGGCGGGCGAAGGCGGACTGCGCATCTACGACATCGCGCAGATCGATCACAAAGGCTTCTCCGAGCGCATCACGACCGCGCCCGTCTCGCGCTTCGGCCAGAAGTTCTGGGTCAAGACGAAGTACGCCACAGCCGTCGCCGCCCCCTCGACGCTCGCGCTCGACCCGTTGCGCACGCGTCGCCCCGAAAATCAGGAGCAGCCGATTCACCCGCTCTACGGCTACCTCTACGTCGCAGACAGACACGAAGGCTTAGTCCTCTTCGG
>DASWNS010000404.1:0-5785 GCA_036399115.1 Pyrinomonadaceae bacterium
ACTGTATTGCGAAGATCGATTGGGATTCCCGCGTCATCGGATTTCAGCCCTTCCTCAAGGAGGTTCTGGATGGAGCCTTTAGTCCAGTTCCAATCTGGGTCGCGTTCGGCATATGAGCTTTTGGGTTTATTAGTTTCCTGAGGCTGTTCAATTACCCACTTACACAGTCTCAAGATCGGCGGCCAAGCGACAGTGCCTTTTTGCTTCAGTGCCTCGTGGAGTCCTGAAATCACTGCGCGCACGTACGTCGGATCAAGGCCTTTGAGGGCTTCGACCTCGTCGGCGAAGCGTTCGG
This sequence comes from Pyrinomonadaceae bacterium, assembly GCA_036399115.1. Taxonomy (GTDB): domain Bacteria; phylum Acidobacteriota; class Blastocatellia; order Pyrinomonadales; family Pyrinomonadaceae; genus JAIVJZ01. The sequence goes on from DASWNS010000404.1 coordinate 296, forward strand.
GATCTGAAGCGACCACTGCCGTGAGTTGCTGCCCCAGCCCCTCGGGCGACGGCCCTACTGGGCTTCCAGAAGACTGCCACTCTTTAAGATATGTGATGAGTTCGTCAAAGCTCATCTGACTTAAATCTTCAGAGCTTTTCGGACTCTCCCAACCAAAGTGCATGGACGACGGGGGTGAGACGTACTCGGGCCACTCTATCTCCCCGAACTCCCTGACTAACTCGTTATAGCGTTCCTTCCAGTCGTCAGGGAGAGCGTCTTTAATAGGCGCCAGACGTCGCAACTGCCAATAACGTCGCTCTTCGGGCGTCTCGAAACTTTCCGGGTCACGGCCAGATTCAACCCAGCTAAGGTACACGTCCTGCTGCCCAGGCGTGAGACGGGCGAAATGGTCCCGCGCGAGTAAATAGAAGTCGTTCCAAAGCTCTAACACACCGAAGAGCGAAGGATCAGTAAGCCTCTCAGCTATGAGATTAGCCCCGGCCTCAGGGAAGTGCCGAAGTAGGTGAAGAGCGATGCGGCGGAAGACCAGCCACGGTCGCGCCTCAAGCATTAGGATCATTCCGAGGACTTCCTGTGAGTCTCTGTTAGCGATCCGATCCGTCGCGTCGCGGACTGCCGAGATGAGCAAATCTCTAACCTCATCATCATGAGAGTCACTATCAATATTGCGCCTCCAGATGTATGAATGGTCATGCGGCCCGGGGCTGTCGCTGCGATTCCGGGAAAGACGCATTGCCTCTTCTAACAGGTCACAGAGCAATGTCAGGGCCCGCCCGCCGGCTGCGTCGACGAGCGAAGGAATGTTCTTCTTGAGAATTATCCGGTAATCCCACGTGTTAAAGCGGGGCTGCGGCGTAGGCGGGAAGCGGTAGGTGTCGTCCTCGTCGTCCTGCTCCCGCCTTCTCGGGTCCGGCAACACCGCAAGCAGGACTCGGGCCAGACCTAAAGCTTCATCCACCTGCCCCCCCTGAGCGAGATGTGCCACCAGCGAACCTAACTTTTCGGCGAAAAGAGGATGGTAGGATGATTCCGCCCACTTCTTTGCCCTATCAATAAGTTTCGCCGCAAGGTCCGCGGGCATCGCGAGGGCGGTGCCAACGAGATCATCATGGACGCGAATGTTCTCCGTGTCCGGTATCTGAAGCACCACCTCAAGTACCGCATCCGGCGCGGTTGCTGCCATCCGGGCTAAATACTCCGACTCGGGCCAACGAGGAAAGCTGATGTACTGCCCTTCCACCTCGGGCGGGGGAGGTGTGCTGAACATACCGGCTTCTTTAAGAGGTTTGAGCCAGACAGGGCTATTCAACTGGCTGAAGAAATAATCGTAGTCAGCCTGACGTTTCCTGATCGTGGCTAAAACCTTCTGAACTATCTCAGGAGTTACCACCTGCTTCAACCTCTCTTATCAAGTCATCGATACTAGCGAAATCTTCGGATGTCCGAGGTGCAATCCTGTCCAGCAGAAAACTTTCCAGGACAGAAAGCTGCTCCCGGAAAGCTTCTTCCACACCAGTGACTGTGTGATGCGACACCCCCTGGAAGTAGCCGTGACACTTCTCCCACTGCTTAACATTCGAGTCTTCGAGCGGCTCCGGAAGCTGAAGCGACGACGGATCTAATCCCCGAAGTACCTTTACCGTCCGTCGCCTCCTGGTCAGGTGTTCCTCGGAAAACCATTGGAAAAACTCGTCCGAGTCCGTGAGGTACCTGTGGAGATGATCATCAATCTCCCCGCGCCAGACCGAGCCGTCACGACTATTCGAGTTTTTAACAGTCCTGTCTCGCTGCTGGGAGAGGGCACGAACTTTTTCCTTTAGGCTCGGCGGTTTTTTCTCAACCGGGAGGTCGAGGTATTTAGGCAGCTTTTCCATCAGCTCGCGCAGGCTGTGTGCAGCTTGCGCGTATCGATCAGCCGTCTCCCTGCGCTCGAACGCCATCAGTGCTCCGAGGTACATGTCGCCTAACCCGGGGCCTATCGCGACTAAAGCCTCGTAGAGAATCTGCTGCGGCCCGACTAACTGGAATGGCTCGAAGGCGGGTCTGCGGTATTGTGAAAGGGCATGAATTACGCGGGCGCCCAGTTGTTCTGGGGACTTGAAGAAGTTAACGACCTTCTCGACTTTAAGCCGGTCTTTGAATAGACCTAATTTCCCCGTCCCGTCGCCGAACTCGACGTCGCCGATTGTGATCGGGTGATCATCACCCATGAGGAAGATGAGGCGATCAATGTTGCGCTCGACGGCCCGGTTATACTCCATCTCGGTGATAGAGATTTCGTACCCTGGAGGTATATAGCCGTAACGGTGCGCAAAGACTCCCACATAAATATTTGCTTGATTTACAAGCCTGAGTGACTCACGGATTGCGTCGGCGGCGCTGGCGGGTATGTGCTCCATCATCAGCGGATACATCCCCAGCCTCAAGCAGGCGTCCCGCACCTCCTCACGATGCGCAGGCAGATCGCGAATGGTGCTGCTGACCACAACACTGTCACGATCCGCCACGTTATTTATCCTCCTATCAATTTCTGCTCTTCAGGGTTTGTCTTGGCTTTCGGTAAAATAGTTTCCCACAAAACTAACATGGCTCACAAAGTTACCCTGCCGCGGTCGCGCGTGGAGAGCTAGACAGACGTTGACGGTATACCATGACGGGGTGGTTGATGAGCTTCAGCGCATTGGGTGCAGGTATAGGGCAAACGACCGGTGGGGTCAAAATCAGGTCAAATGAATGTCAGCTTGTCCCAGTAGGCGTCGTCCAGAATGACCGCATCTGGTGCCGAGAGAATCTCAATGGCTTTAAGGATTCCGTTGCGCACGTCGTCCCCGACCGCCCCTATGAGCTTATCGTTCTCGGTAATCTCCCCCCTCGACCGGCGTAAGGACGGGTTGCTACCGCCGTGCACCAGCGTGCTCCTAAGGTCGTACGCCTTTTTCATCCGGTTATAGACTTCCTTCCGAGCCGCCTGATCTGCGCCGAGAAAGAGGCCAGCCCGGAAGGCCAGACGGAAGCGCTTTTCGCCTTCCCTAGTGCCGCGCAGAAAGAGGGCTTCGGCGGCGATCATCAAGTCGATGATCTTATCCTCGTTCAGGTGCCGCACGCATGAGTAACTGAAACGGCGCACGGCCGTGCCTAGCTCTTTCTTCACTTTAGGGTTTTCGAGCTTACTCCAGAACGGCGGGAAGAACCGCACGTCGCCTTCCGAGCCGAACTGGTAAGTAATCATTCTCTCTCCCAGAACTCTGTTGGGCACACTGTGGGAGCCGATGAACAGCCACTTAGGCGTCAGGTGCATTATGCCGGAGTGGTAGACGGTGAACATGCCGTACAGCCTGAGCGCGTTGATCACATCTTCGATGCGGTCGTTGGCCTCTTCCTCGGCGGCGTCCTCCTTTTTCCTCCCCTTGTTGCGCTCTTCCAGAGTCATCGCCTTGAAGCGATCCTCACCTCCGGTGCCGACGAGCTTGGGGATTTCGTATGTCGCCCTTACGGCGCACCACTCATCCTCCCAGACCGAGCCGGGCGTGCGGTACGGTGCCATCTCCTCCTTTATGAGTCGTCTGACCTCAAGGCCGTTTGAGAGGGGGACGACCGCGTCCTCCATCACGAGTCCTTGTAGGGGCGCGACGGCTACGCACCGCATGCGGTCGTTGTAGAAGATTTCCTCGAAGGCTGAGTATTCGACGTCGAAGCGTCCGGGGTTGAAAACGTATTGTTCCTCGCGCCTCCCGAGGCCGAGGGCGTACCTCATCATCCTCGCCGCCGAAGGCGTGTGCGTTCCCCTGTTGTAGGACCCCACGTTTGCGTCGAGCTGCCTGCTTATCTCCAGGTCGCCGCAAAGCTCGCGCAGAGCGGCCCCGTACTCAGGCACCTCCGAGAGGTCACTCTCGTAGAGCGCATGCGTCCAGCAGTGGGCGAAGTAATCATCCTCCTGAGAGATGGATAGCCTCGACGCTTCCTGCTCGGCTTTTCGGGCTATGAATTCGATGGCCGCGGCGACGTAGGCCCTAATGGCGGCGTACAACGTTTCGTTTCTGAAATCCATAGAAACTTGCCGGACCTTGTCCCCTGCGGTGGGTGGTTGCGCCGGCAGCCCCCTATAGTCTGTAGCAATGAAACTTCTAATTTGCGAGGCGGTTGTAAACGTCTAGGTAGCGGTAATTCTTATGTCGGCCCAGCAGGTCAATCAAATCCAGCACCTCCTGCTTTACTTCTTCCGCATAAGTCGCCGTTTTGATGATCTTATCCGCGTCTTTATCACCGAAGAATGCCCAGGGTGGCGCGTGATTCTGCCGGTGGTATTTATTCCGCGTCGAAACGCTTCAATATCCGCTCGCTATGGCGGTCGCGCCGCACGGCAATGCGCTGCACGTAGACCCTCGTCGTCGCGACGTTCTTATGCCCCAGCGCGTCCTGCGTCTCGGTGATCGAGCCGGAGTCTTCGGCCACCATGCGGGCGAATGTGTGGCGCGTCTGGTGTAGGTGGATGCTGCCGATACCGGCCCGGCGGGCGTATCGCTTCAAATTCAAGACGAACGCGTGCGACGTGAGCGGCGCGCCGGGCCGCCCAGCATGGTCGTGTCTGGTCCACAGCGGGGCGTCGCTCGACAGAGCGGCCGCTCTGTCACTCGCGTTCAGATAATCATGCAGCGCGGCGCCGACACTAGGGTCGCGCACTTCCCTGCCGACGTAATCTCCGCCCTTAACTCGGCTGCGGAGGATCAACGCTTCACCGCTAAAGGTGATGTCTCGACCGCGCAGGTTGATGACCTCTGCACGCCTCAAGCCCGTCGCAACGTAGAAGAGAAGGAGCGCGTAATCTCGCTTGCCGACGACATCATCCGAAGCGGCCTTACCCCTGACTACCGAGAGCAGCGCGGCGAACTCCTCGTCAGTGAGGGCGCTAACGGACTCGGTCTGGTAAGGCTTCGGGGCTTTGGGGTGCGCCGACCTGACCGGGTTGGAGGTGACGTACCTCCCGAGAGACGGGTGCCGCTGCGCCCAGGCGAAGAAAGAGGAAAGGTGGCACAGCCGGTAGTAGACGGTTGTTGGTGCTAGCCCCTTCGCCTCTAGAGCCTCCTGCCACGACTTCACGTCGAGCGGGGCGATGTCCGGCAAATGTTTCCCCGCATGGGCGAAGAATGAGGCGACCGCGTTCCGCTTGTCCCGCTGGATGTCGCGCCGGCGGGGGCTGGAGGTCGTGGTCGTGGCGTCGGACCAAACCGCCACCGCGTTGCGGATGGCTGTCGAGTCTTGATCGTCGGCTCTGACAAGAGCCGCATGCTCATCCCCTACGGTCTGACCTTCGTTCATAACTGGAGAGAATCAGAAATCAGTGTAAGTAGTGTCGCTGGCGGTACTCCCCTTTCGCGCCGCCGCGCGGATTTCGTCCTGGCTCGCCGGCGGGGTCGTGGCGCCTCTTCGCACGTAATAACGCAGGTTTCTCCGATCCGAACCTACGCCGTAGGGTCCACTGTCTCCCTC
>DASWNS010000405.1:0-4410 GCA_036399115.1 Pyrinomonadaceae bacterium
TAAAAGCCGTGTGGAGGGCAAGAAGTGACAGCCGCAAAAGCGGCGACAGGCAGCAGCCCCTAGCTTAGGCTGAGGGCTGTTGCCTGTCGCCGCTTTTGCGGCTGACGGCTTTTACTTCACGTCTGTCATCTTCTGCGCTTACTGTTTCACAGCGCGTTCGGAGACGACTTGCAGGTCGTTTGTGAGTCGTGCGCGCCGCCCGTGCGCTGGCTCGCTTCGCGTAGTCTGAATCGCAGGCGCGGGGAGAACTACGACGGGCGCAGTCGTTTTGTGAGACGCAGGTGTTGGCGTCGAAGCGACGGCGCGCGTGGAGTCATCTGGCGGCGCGATGTTTGATTGCGGCGCGAGCGGCTGCGGGGCGGAAGCGGCGAGAAGCGGGGAGAGCGTCTGGTGCGTGAAGCACTCGGAGGTTGGGGCGAGTGCGCGTGTGATGGCGACGTGTTCGCGCACGGGGCAAGAGGGCGAAGCGAGTTGTCCGCTCGCCGGGTCGATGTCTATGGAGACGACGCTTTCGGGACGCAGGAAAGCCGCGCCGCCGAGTTCGGGACGAAGTTCGACTGCGCCCCGAACGAATTCCGACCAGACGGGCAGCGCGCTCTCCGCGCCCGTCAAGCCGAGTTGCTCGTTGTCGTCGAAACCTATCCAGACGACGCAGACGAGGTTCGGCGTGTAGCCGACGAACCAGCCGTCGCGCGAGGTGCCGGTCTTGCCCGCGACCGCAGAGAGTTTCAACATCCCGCGAGCCGCGCGTGCCGTGCCGTCCGCGATGACGTTCGTGAGCATGTCCGTGATCATGTAGGCCGTCGCAGGCTGGACCACCGGCTCGGCTGAAGGAAGAAACTCTTCAAACAGTTTGAAGCCTTCGCCGTCAACGGCGCGCGTCATGGCGGAGGCGCGCAGGCGCGTGCCGTTGCCCGCGAACGCCGTGTAGGCCGAAGCGATCTCCAACGGCGTCGCCTCCGACGTGCCGAGCGCGAGCGAAGGATAGGCCGCCGCTTTCTGCAATCCGAATTTTTCGGCCAGCGCGGCGACGCGCGGCAAACCCGTCTGCATGGCGAGATCAACCGTCACGACGTTCAGAGATTTCGTCAGCGCGGTACGCATCGTTACGTCGCGCATCGAATAGCCGCCGCCGTAGTTGGCCGGACGATAAGCGGGGCTGTGTCGGTCGAAGGCGAAGGCGCGCGGCGCATCTGCGAAGAGGCGAACGGGCGAGATGCCGCTCTCGATGGCTGCCGCATAGACGAAAGGTTTGAAGACTGAGCCGGGCTGTCGGCGCGCGTCGGTGGCGCGATTGAGTTGCGACTCGGCGTAGTTGCGGCCTCCGACCATCGCGAGCACGTGGCCTGTATTCGGATCGAGTGCGACGAGCGCGGCTTGCGGTTGTGCGCCGCGCTTCCGGTAGACTTTTTCGAGTTGCGTGAGTTGTCGTGCGACGGCCTGTTCCGCGAGTTGCTGCAATTCGAGATCGATGGTCGTGTAGATGCGCAGGCTTCTCTCGTCCGCGCCCACGCCGCCCGATGCCTGCTGTAGCCGCGATTCGACGGCGCGGTTGACGTAATCTACGAAGTAAGGCGCGGTCGCGTTCAACGCCGGGTCTACAGGAGCGACGTTGACGTTCTCGTTCGACGCGTTTTTCGCTTCCTCCGCATTGATCGAATTGTCGCGCAGCATCGAGGCGAGCACCGCGTTGCGGCGTGCGCGCGAGGCTTCCGCGTGGCGGTCAGGCGCGTAGCGCGCGGGACTCTGGATCATTCCGGCGATGGTCGCCGCTTCGGCGAGCGAGAGGTCTTTCAACTCTTTCCCGAAATAGACGCGCGCCGCCTGCTTGACGCCGCGCACGGCGAACGCGCCGCGCTGGCCGAGATAAATCTCGTTGCAATAGAGCGCGAAGATGTCTTCTTTCGAGAGGCGGCGTTCGAGCGCGGCGGCGAGCAGAGCTTCGTTGAACTTGCGCGTGAGCGTGCGTTCCGGCGTGAGATAGGTGTTCTTGACGAGTTGCTGCGTGATGGTCGAGCCGCCCTGATGCTCCGGCGCACGCCCGCTACCGTCGCCCGTCCAACTGAGCAGCGCACGCCCGATGCCTGTCGGGTCAATGCCGTGATGCTCGAAGAAGCGGCGGTCTTCAATGGCGCGAATCGCGTTGACGAGTACGGGCGGGATGTCCGTGTAGGCGAGCGTGGCGCGCGTGCCGGTCTTCGTCGTGGCGTCGGTGGTCAAGGCTTCCGGCTCAAGCGTGAAGGCGTCGAGCCGTACGCCGTCGCCTGTGATCTCGCCGATGCGCCCCTTGCGATCAAACGAGACGCGCACGACTTCGGGCGTGAAGCCTTCCGGCGCGTGCTCCGCCTGCATGCGACGCGGGCTGATCTCAATGCCGCCTTCAACCGTGCGAAACGCGCCGCTCCACACGTCGCTCGCAGACTGTTCGCCCGCAGACTGTTCGACGTAACCGGCGCGGCGCAGAGTCTCGACGAGACTCTCGCGCGAAAAACTCTGCCCTTCGCGCAGCACGCGCGGCGCGGCGTAGAGTCCGGCGCGGCTCGTCAGGTAACCGGAAGCAAGGCGTTGGTCAATTTTGCCTGCCGCGTCGTTGTAGCAATAGATGATCGAAACGACCGCTGCCGCGCACAAGACAACAGAGAGCACAGCACCGAGGCGCAGGACGCGCATCCGCCGGGAGGCTCGACGCAGACGCTCATCCTCCCTGCGCTCCGGCTGCCATATCCATCTCAAACGCCTCGCCTCGCGTCGCTCCGATGTGATCTCGATTGCCATGATTTAAAAGTTGTTCAGTGGTTAGCGGTCAGTTGCCAATTGTTCTCTGGCCGTCGTCAGTCGTTCGATTCCGGCTTTAACAACTCGCTCATACAGTTTCACTGCCGATGGGCTACGGGAGAAACCAGACAAGTTTTTTGCACACACGTAGCCCTGTCTTCGAGACTCTTTCGCGTCCGTGCTCTGGCTTCAGCGACTCTGTAATGTGATCAGTAAACGACTAATCGGCGGCGAATTCTTTGAACGAGTTCGCAGTCCGGCGACGCCTTCGAGTTTTATTGCGTCGCCGACGCGCTCAAGGACGGCGCGGCGGTTTCGCCCTGCTCTATACGGCTGTTGTCGCTCGCGCCGAGAGTGTCGGAGTTTGCCCACTGGGAGAGGGCTGCCGTCGAGACGGCAAGCGCGATCATGACCATGATGATGAAGAATAACTGTGCGACTGTGTTTCCTAGTTCTTTCATGCCCGCCTCACCTTCTCTGAAAATCTTCCGCTGCAAGTGTTGAGCAATGTTTGTGCCAGCACGAAGACCGAGGCCGCCGCACCTGTCCCTGCGGGCGCGTATACTCTGAACTGTTAAGAGTTTAGCGTGGCGACGCGTGGACTTTGGAGATGCTGCGCGGGTTTATTTGAACGAAGATGCGTCGTCTTTCGGTACGCCGCTTCGGGAGGCGCGGCGAGAATTTGCGTCTCAAAACAATTCATTTAGCGGGTTGACGAGCGAGGGTTGCCGTCTTCGCGTGGGTGTGGGGCGACTAGTTCTCGCCTGTCGCTTCGCTCGACGGCTGAGGCGTCGGCGGCGTTTGGCGGTCGGTGCAGCAGGCGTTGTATCCAGTTTCGGTGCTCCTCGATGGGCGGCGCGAGCAGCGCGTGGATTCCTGCGAGCGATTCGCGGGCGGCCTCTTCGCCCGCCGCGAGCATCTCCGGCGCGCGCGTCATCTCGTCCCAACGAATGTGGCCGACCTTCGGGCGGATGACGATGTCGGCGTTGCGCCCTTCGTGCGCTGCGACGGTGCGCTGCACCACCATGATCGACTGGATGAGCACGCCGATGGCCGACTGCGGCGGTCCCAGAAATTTCGCGCCCTCGAAATTCACGTCCACCGCGATGACTATATCGGGGTTGAGCGAGCGCGCGGCGGCGGCGGGCAGATTGGCGACGAGTCCGCCGTCCACGAGTTGCCGCCCTTCCGCGTCCGTGACGGGCACGTACCAACCGGGCACGGCGCAACTCGCGCGAATCGCAAAAGCGGCGTCGCCCTCGTCGCGCATGACGACCGCCTGCCCCGTGTGTAAATCCGTGGCGACGACGGCGAAAGGGATCAGCATCTCTTCAAAGCGTGTGACGGGAAAACGCTCGCGGATATATTCTTCCATGCGCGCGTTCGATTGCACGCCGAGCCGCGAGAGGGTCATCCGCCCGAAGTTGCGCCAGCGCATCTCGCGCCCCAGAGCTTCGAGTTCGGCCACGCTCATCCCGGCGGCGAATGCCCCGCCGACGAGCGCGCCCGCCGAAGTGCCCGCCACCGAGTCAATCGGCACGCCCGCCTCCAACAAGACCTTCAACACGCCCACATGCGCCACGCCCCGCGCCGCGCCGCCCGACAACGCCAGCCCCACGCGCAATCTTCTAGGTT
>DASWNS010000406.1:0-1619 GCA_036399115.1 Pyrinomonadaceae bacterium
CTTCACAGGCGGCGGGCAGGCGACGGGGCGGCTCGGCCTTCGTTTCGACCGACACGTCTATGAAACGACGGGACGCCTGCGCGTGACGGAGATCGTCCCGCTCAGTCCCGCCGCCCTCGCGCGCGAGATCAAGCCCGGCGACTACCTGCTCGCCGTAGACGGGCGTGAGATCACGGCGCGCACGAACCTCGATGAACTGTTGAACTACAAGATCAACCGCCGCGTGAGCCTGACGGTGGCGTCCGGGGCGGAGGGCGCGGACAAGAGGGAACTGGCGATTCGTCCGGTTAACAACGGAACGGAGAAGGCTCTGCTCTATCGCAAGTGGGTGGAGGAGAATCGCGCCTATGTCTCGCGCATCAGCAACGGTCGGCTCGGCTACGTGCACATGTTCGACATGGGATCATCTTCGCTCTCGCAACTCTACGTTGACCTCGACGCGGAGAATCACACGCGCGAGGGCGTCGTCGTTGATGTGCGCAACAACAGCGGCGGCTTCGTCAACGTCTATGCGATTGACGTGCTCGCGCGTCGCGGTTATTTGACGATGACGCCGCGCGGCCAAACTCCCGCGCCCGGTCGCACGGTGCTCGGCCAACGCGCGCTCGAATCCCCGACCATCCTCGTCACCAATCAACACTCGCTCTCCGACGCGGAAGATTTCACCGAAGGTTATCGCACGCTTAAACTCGGCAAAGTGGTGGGCGAGCCGACCGCCGGTTGGATCATCTTCACCTGGAACCAGACGTTGATTGACGGCTCCAGCGTGCGTCTGCCGCGCATGAAGATCACCGCCAACGACGGCACGAACATGGAACTGAACCCGCGCCCCGTAGACGTGCCCGTCTCGCGCCCCATCGGCGAAACTTACACGGAGCGTGATTCGCAACTTGAAACCGCCGTGCGCGAACTGCTCCGGCAACTCGACGGCAACCGCGCGCGGAAGTAAGGCATAGGAAAGGAGCGCGAAGCGATGAATGAGCGCCTCGTCTGGTTTGAAAGGCGGTTCACGCTCGACCTGCCTCTCTGGATGTACCCGAACGTTCTAGAGCGCGTGCGCGGCACGCCCGCGCGTCTCGAAGACCGTCTCTTATCTTTGCCGCGCGAATTGTTGACGAAGCGTACAGCCAACAACTGGTCAATACAGGAACAGGCCGGGCACTTGCTCGACCTCGGAACGCTCGACCTCGGACGGCTCGACGATTACGAAGCGCGCCTCGAAACGCTGCGCCCCGCCGACCGCGAAAACCGCAAGACGCACGAGGCGGATCACAACGCAGACTCTATCGAACGCATCCTCGCGGAGTTTCGCGCCGAGCGCGCCGAGTTCGTGCGCCGTCTCGATGAATACGACGAAGCCTTCATCGCGCGCACAGCCCTGCACCCGCGCCTGAACCTGCCGATGCGCCTTATAGACCTCATCTACTTCATCGCCGAACACGACGATCATCATCTCGCGCGCATCACCGATTTAATGAAAGTGACGAGTGACAAGTGACGGGTGACAAGTTAAAGACAAGTAAATCGTGAATCGTAAACAGCAGGAAGCAGGTTTTCTCTGTTCACGATTTACGATTCACGGCTCTTGCTCGGCACTCGTCACTTGTCACTCGTCACTG
>DASWNS010000407.1:0-4493 GCA_036399115.1 Pyrinomonadaceae bacterium
GAAGTGCTGTCATGGATCGGGGCGGGCGAGTTGAAGGTGAGAATCGAGAAGCGATTTCCGCTCGGTGAGGCAGCGGAAGCGCACAGGCAGCTTGAAGGGCGCGCGACCACGGGCAAAGTCCTGTTGCTGCCTTGAGCGTCCGGCGGCGACGGACAAATTTCAGGCGCGGCTCGTGAGTTGAGTGTGAGTTGAGCGTGAGTTGAGCGTGAGTTGAGCGCGGGCTATGTCGCGTCGCATCCGAAGGCTCTCTCGCGTCGCAGGCCATCACAGGCCGGTGCGGTGTGTGGTCGGCGCGTTAAGGCTTACGCCCATCGTTCATCAAGACGGAAGCAAGGCTGCGGGGCGAGGCTGAAAGGATCAGTTCGATGCTGCCCTGCGGCTGCCAGCGCACCTGCGTTTCCACTTCCAACTCGATTAACACTTCCAGAGCATTGAAGGGCGAATCGGCTGTGCCGGAGAGAGAGATCAACTGCCCCTGCAAAAGATTTGCCGGGGAAGAAAGACCCTTCATGCTCCGATGCGCGTTTCGCCCCTGAACGCCCGCCGTCCCGTCCTCGCACGTCGCCGTCCTGACGGCGTTGACCGCCCCGCCCGCGACGTGTCTTCCGGTCGCCCTCACACTCCTGACACATAGCCCGCGCAGCAGCGTCGCCCCGCTCAAGTTTGTCGCAGCGGAGAGCGTGTAGCCGACGTTGGAACGAAGTTGTAAGGGAATGTTGATGCGCCTGTCGCTGCCGATGCCGGAGGCGTCTATCGAGAGGCGTACGGTCTGCCTGTCGAGATTGCTGTAAGTGAGCGGCAGCGTCTCGCCGGAGAGTTGCGCGCCGGGAGCTATCGAGACGAAGACCGCTTCGCTGACCTGCCCGTTCGCGGCGACCGAAGCGGCGGCGGTTTGCCCTCTCGCTGCCGGAGCGAGAAGGATCGTCAAAGCCAACGCGATTGAGAGCGGAGCAAAAGAGCGCATAACCAAACGACATCCGTCGGAGCAAGATACGGGTGCGCCGGTAGACCACAGGGCACGGCGCAACGCGTCCGGCCTCCGGAGTCTCAACGGCAGATCCATCAACTCGTTTTGCCTGATAGAAAGAACGAATCGCGCGCAGTTTCTATAAGAAAAACCGCCCGGCGCAAGCCTCTCTCGCAAAGGCTCCGGGGGCGCGTTGCGGCGCGGCGGCTGACAAAACGGCAGGCGGCTGACAAAACGTCGGACATGCCTGTCAATCGCCCCTCCCGCCCCGCTTCGCGCAGCACAGACAGCGCGTATAACCCTTATATTTCCTTCCTCACAGAACAATTAAATTCGCTCCCGCGCGGCACGCGGGTTGCCCTGATACAGCCCCGGCGAACTCTTTGTGCGGAGCGTCGCATCCTTCGCCCGATGCCGGATGCGACGCCCTCTTTAACTCCCTTCACGAAATCTCTCAACTCCGGTGCTTCAAATCGCACCGCTCCGAGCGCAAAACATTTCACGGCTGCCGAAACAGACAATGGACAATTCAAGCTCAATCAGAACTGCCATTGCCGCCGTGTGCATCATCTGCCTGTTGGCGACGACGCCCGGCGCGAGCCTCGCCGCCTATGCCGCGAACGGCGCGGTTCACACGACGACGGCGACGACAACGGGCGCGCCTGCTCCCTTCGAACCGGCGCGACGCAGCGACGAGCCTGCACGTGCGGGCGCGGGCGAAGTTGAAGAGGATAAAAAGCCGGAGGATAAAAAGGCGTCGGGCAGTCCGTCTCCCGTCGCACCGGACGAAACGGGCGCGACGCCTCCGGCACAACGCGGAACTCCTTCACAACAGACCACGATCATCATCGTGGACGAAAGGATACTGACGGGGACGCAGAGTTTCCCGCAGCAGCGCAGCGGCGGTCGTATCTTTCTCCCCGTGGCGAGCATCGCACGCGCGCTCGGCGACGTGATTGAGGTTGATGCGGCGAAACGCAGCGTCGAAGTGCGTCGTCAAACCGGGGTCGTCGCGCGCTTCGACGCGCAGTTGAATCAAGTCAGCGAAAACAATGCGTTGGTGCTCTCCGTCTCCAACGCGGCGGACATCACCTTTCCGCCCAACCCCGATGAATTGATGCTTCCCGTGGAGATCGTCTCCGCGCTGCTCGATGCCTCCGTGCGCGTGGACGAGGCGGCGCACGCCATACGCATCACGCGCGGGCGGCCACAGGCGAATACGGTGCGGGCGGGAGCGGGACGCGCGGCTTTCGAGCTTTACCAGTTGGGCTATGATTACAACCTCAACAGCTACTCCGCCGCTTCGCACCAGAGTTTGACCCTGCGCGCCGACGGGCGCATCGGCGACGGGCGGTTCAACCTGCTGACGAATTCCAGCGTCGGGGGCGGCGGCGGGCTTGGCCTGCTGCGCAACGGCTCTTTCACCTACGAGCGTCCCAACGAACAGCGGTTCACCGGCGGCGATTTCGGCACGGGCACCGACCTGCTTTTCATCTCTTCGACCATGCGCGGCGTGTCGGCGCAGCTTCCCGTACGCAACGCGCGGCTGACGATATTCGCCGGGCGTGCCATCTCCGGCGTTCCGACCTTGCAGACGCAAGACTCCACGCTCTCGGAACTTCAAACGCCCGCCTCGATTCAGCCGCACAAAATTCGCTACGACACGAACGTCTTCGGCGCGTCTGCAACTTTCAACCTGTCGGCTGGCGCGTCGTCCTCGTATAGTCCCGGCCAGACTCTCTTCTCCGTCGGCATGATTCGCTTCGACGGCGCAGGCAGGAGCGGCCAGATGCTCACCGCCAGCGCGCGCACGGCCTCCGCGCGTGGACGCTTTCAAGGCGACGTGGCCGTCGGACGTTTCAGCGGCACGCGCCCGGATGGCGCTCGCGTCGAAGGCGGCGCGCTCGCCGCAGACCTCTCCGCCGCCTACGACTTGAGCAACCGCCTCACCATTCAGGGACGCTACACGCAGATCGGCGCAAATTTTCTGAGCGCACAGGCGGGCATGTATGAACCGGTGCGGGCGGCCTCCGGCGGCGCAACGTGGCGTCCCGCCGACTGGCTCGCCGCTTCCTTCACGGGCAGCTTCTCGACGCGCCCCGCCGACGCGCTCTCCGGACAACGCCAACGCGAACGCTTCCTCACCGCCACCTTCAACCTCACGCCGCGACGCAACTGGCCGTCCATCTTTTTCTCCCACACAGAGAGCAGCACGACGAAGGCGGGCGGCTCATACACGCTCGTCAACGCGGCGAAAGACTTTTCGGGGTGGCGTCTGTTTCTGAACGCGACGCGGATTAAATCTTTCGGCGCGGCTTTTCTCAACGCGCAGGTCGGCGCGAACGTGCGCCTCGGCGAAGCGGGCGCGTTGGGGCTGAGCCAGTCGTTCGGCAGTCGCGGCGCGCTCGGCGGCGCGGTAGATTGGAACGGGCAGTCCTTCCTTAAAGAGCGCGTCAGCTTCGGCGCGGGTTTCAACTATAACCGCATCGCCAACTCGCCCGTCACAACCACCGGGCGCGTCTTCACCAACATTCAGTTGCCGCGCCGGAGCACGCTCGGCTTCACCTATTCGCACGGGCAGAGCGGGACACAGATCCTCTTCAGCCTGCGCGGCTCGCTCTTCAGCACGCGCCGTGCGGACGCCGCCTTTAACGCGCCCGTGGCCGAACTCAACTCTTATGGCGCGTTCTACGGTCGCGTCTATCAGGATATAAACCTCAACGGGCACTTCGACGCCGGACTCGATAAGCCGCAGGCGAACGTCAAGATTCGCGTGGACGGCAGCCGCTACGTGATCTCTGACGAGAGCGGGCGTTACAGAATTGATAACGTCCACACGGGCGAGCACGAGATCACACTCGACCTCTTATCGGTGCGCGCCGACCTGACGCTCCTCGACGGGGCGCAGCAAGCGGCCAGCCTCTCGCAGGGGCGCGATTCAATCGTCGATTTCCGCCTCGTCCGCACCGGGCGCATCACCGGCCTCGTCTGGCTCGACACGAACGGCAACCATCGTCCGGACGACGGCGAGCAACCGCTCGCGGGCGTGCGCGTCCTGACGGGCAGCAACCGCGACACGCTGACGGACGAAAACGGCGTCTACGTGATCGGCGACCTCCCGCCCGGCGAACATGCGGTTCTGATTGACGAAAAGACGCTGCCGGAAAAGACCGTCTCAGCCTCCGGCACGCGCGCGGCCAAAGTGCTCGCCGGAAGCGAAAGCGGCAACATCAACTTCCCCATCACACCCGCCCCGCCTGAGATCAAACGGTTCGCCTCGAACGGAAACTAAGCGGCAAGTTCATCAACTACACGACTACACGAAAGCCCACGAATCAAAGCTGAGTTTGATTCGTGGGCTTTCGTTCGCGTCGTGGCCTCCGGCGCGCTTCTTTTAGAAGTCTAACTCGTGCTATCGAGCGGGCACGGTCGCCGCCGGTTTGACGGCCACGGCGTTATCTTTGCTCTCTTTGACGATCAGGTCTGTGACGCCTTCGGTCACCTTGCCGCCGTCTTGAAAATCCAC
>DASWNS010000408.1:0-5051 GCA_036399115.1 Pyrinomonadaceae bacterium
ACTACGACGTGCAGATGAGGGCGAGGATAATCCTGGCGAACCGCGACGGCACCTTTGCCAAGGAGTTAGTGCCACACGGCAGCTTCGAGAACGTAAGCCATACAATGGCCTATTACAACGGGGTGATGGCTTCGCGAGGGAGGGCCTACGCCGGGCACACTTGGATTAAGGACGAGACAGTCGAGCGCATCCTCCACGACGCCTTCAGAAAGACGGACGACCTCTTTTCCGCGTTCTTCAGCGAGCAGATAGGCAAGCACGAGCCGGAGCTGACGGAGAGGCTCGTCGCCACAATGGAGGGGGAATTCGAGCCGGTGAAGGGCGTGGTCGAGGTTTGGGGGAAGGCGCTAGTATCGGGCCGCACAAAGGTCGAGTTCTCGCACCGGGACGTGCAGCCGCAGGAGGACGAGTGGCATGCCGACATCGCCTTCGTGCTCAACTGCTCGCTGGAGGCCGAATTCGCCAAGAAGCACGCGATCCTTGTTCAGAGCAAAAAGATGAATCACAACGCGGAGACGGGTCTCTTCTCACAATCGTGGACGATTGACATCGAGCAGTGCCGCGAATTGGTTGAGAGGACGGCGTTCGCGTACTACTTTCTTTACGGGCCGCACGAATTCCCGTCGGTGAAAACACTGGTCGTACCCGCGACGACTCTGCTCGGCATAGTAGACGCCACTGCGGCCCCGGGGCAGGGGAGTAAGAACGTCCGCTACGAGGACGTGCGCCACTCCGCCCGCTCGCTCGCCGACTTCATGCTCTACGACTTCATCGGGTGCTGGGTCGGCGACCCCGGCGCGGAGGTCATTTCGCTGGCGGAAGGAGGGGGCGGGGTGCGTCCGGTCGCACGGCACTTGGTCACTGTAACAATAATCAAGGGTCGGGAATTACAATAACCTACGGGAGTCACTCGGACATACTCAACCTTCCGTAGCCGGGATATACCCTTTAAGTCTCCCATTCTGTGAGCCAGGCACCAGCCGTTAATGTCCGCGTGCGGCCAACCACGCATTCCCAATGGGTCTTCCGTTCAAATGAGATGGGCATAAGAGAAGACAGCATTAGAGAGGCAATCCGAAATATGGACGGCAATGCGTTCGAGCGCTTTGCCTACCGCGTACTCTACGAAGAGCGCTACAAAGGGCTCAACCCGACTTCCGAGACCTACGATTTCGGCGAGGACGCTCGGACGGAGTGGACGGCTCTCTTTCAACATCAGGGTAAATGGGTCTCCGTCAGCGCCTCGAAGACCGGGACGCTCGCCAAACTGAAAGAGGACTGCCAGACGGCAAAGGATAAAGGGCGGCGCATCGACGTTATCGTCTTTGCGACAGCGGGTGAGCCCCGACGGGATAAGGAGGAGGAGTGGAAAAAGGAGATAAAGAGTGAGTTCGGCTGGGACCTCGAAGTCTGGTCACTTGAATACTTCGCGCGGATAGCTTCCGCCGACAGGCACGCCAGCCTCGTCGACGATTACCTCCAAATCCCCCCGCCCGGCGGCGACTTCTTACACAACATCGAAACCGAGTTCGCTCGCCTTACTTCACAAGTCCTCAATTCCGCCGTTGTGGGTATTGGGAGGTTGGACGAACCGCTCGCCCGTGCCGAAGTATCCCACATCGAAGAACAGTTGCGCGCAGGTAAGCATGTGCTGCTGACGGGCGAAGCGGGAACCGGGAAGAGCGGCATCAGCGTACTGCTCGCCCGCGCATCGCAGGCAAGAGGGCTGTGTGTACTCCTAGTTGATGCAAGGCGGCTCGGCTACGTTGAGAGCGAGGACGATTTCCGTAAGTATTTCAGCCTTAACGGCCCCGTCGAAGATGCCATCATCCGCGTCGCCCGTAAACGGGGCTGTCTCGTCATCATCGACCAGTTCGACAACGCCGTCCGGGCCCCCTCCGCCCGGTTTTTAACAAGACTTGCGTTGGCCTGTTACCAGATTGAGAATGCGGAAATAGTAATCATCTCTAGAAAGGTCGAATATTACGAAGAGAAGTCACTTAAAGAATTGAAGCGCCCTAACGTCGTCGAGCTGACAAGCCACCAACTCACGGAAGTTAGGGCTGCTGGTGTACTGGAAGAGCTTGGTATACAGAACCCCCCGCGTGACCTCGTAGTGGTCTGCCAGAATCTGCTTAATCTCTCGTTAGTCGCGACGATAAAAGACGAGCGGCCCGATTACGACTTCTCTGCCACCCTGAACGAGGTCGATCTGTGGGAGGCTTTCGTCGAGGCGTTAGCGCGGGAAGAAGGAGCCGGGGTGCGGCCCGACTTCGGAGACCTCGTAGTCGAGGAGGCGGTGAGGTTAGCCGGCGAGGCGGTGCGAAGTGGCGACCGCAGTGTTGTTTTAGCGCGCACCCATCCGACCGAGCAGCGGCGACTCGATAGTTGGCAGGTGATTGTTCGTGAGGAGGAGCGCATTTACCGCTTCCGTCACCAACGGATGCAGGACTTTCTAGTGGCGAAGGGGGCCGTGAGTGTTGGCACGCTCCCCGGCGAACTCCTTAAAGAATTTGATAAACATCGCCTCCGCGGAGTCTTCGTGTGGATGGACAAGCTTTACGCGCGCAGGCCCGACTCATCGCGCAGGGCGAAATTCCTGAAAGAGCTTTTTACATTAAGCGGGGTGACGTTTGACGCCTTGGCGGAGGTGCTTCAGCGCTACATCAATTCCGGCGACCCGGCGGCGGACGCGGTGGCCCTGTCGATCATTCTCGAAACTCTACGAGCCGACAAAGGGGTGCGTGATTATTTCTTCGGCAGCAGACCCCACCCCGGCTGGGTGCCTGTTTTGTGGAATGAGGGGTTCTTCAATGAATCTCCGTCTCCGCAGCCTTTTGGAGATAACCACATCTTACCACCTTGGGTCGAGCAACATTATCTCATCTCGGTGGCAGCCGACCTCCCGGACTTGTTAACCGAACACCTCAAACGTCTGCGCGGGGACAGCGGTTACGTTGAGCAGGCGGTCAGAGCGTTGTGTCTACTCAAAGGCGAGCAGGCTGAACCCGCGGTGCCGAGGCTGCGCCAATGGCTGAGTGATTACGGTGTCGGACTAACGATAGCTGGCGCCGTCGTCGACGTCATCAAGTGGTTTGTGGCAGAGGGGCGTACGGTGGCGGCGCTCAAACTGTTCGGCGGGCTGATGGCACCTCACCCAGCGCCACGCCCTCAGGAGATAGGGGGGCACGTCTATGCCGGTGAAGCGGTCGCGCTTTTCAGCAGCAGCGGGGGCTTTGCCCACAAGGAGCTTCCGGAACTCGTCCGGCTGCTCGCGGAGGTAGCGCCGAAAGAGGTAGGGAACGTCCTCGAAAATCATCTCCTCGAAGCGATCCGACTTGAAGCGCAAACGCGGAAATTCTCTCACCAGTACGTGTGGGGATCTGGGAATGATCCGATAGCCGAGTCGAAGGGGTTCGGCCGTGACGAGTACAAACACATCCTGCTACGGTCATTACGCCAAACCCTGAGTGAGTGGGCTGGCCGAGACGCAGAAGCGGTTCGACCGATCATTGAGGGTTATCTTACTCAGAACCGCTCCCCCTTGGAAGGCGGCTCCGTCCTACGCCGTCTGGCCGTATACCTGCTGCAAAAATACGCCGCGCACTATCAAGACTTAGTCCGCCAAGAGTTGCTTGATCCCGAGAGCCTTAACACGCGCGACCCAAAAGATGAGTTTTTGATGCTGATGCAGAAAGGTCACCAGTCTCTTACGGGTGAGGAACGGGAGGCGTTGATCGAGCGAATTTCACGCGGGCTGCCGCCGGCAATTAAGGCGCAGTTCGGAGGTCAGAACGAGCAGGGCGGCACGACCGAACAAGATCAGTATTTCCTGCATTACGAGAAGAAGTGGATTCGTGATCACTTGGCTGTGTTGCGAGCCTGCCTGTCCGAGAGTCAAATCCGGCTACTCTCTGAGTTGATTGAAGAAGTCGGAGAGCCGATCTCCCCGGGAGCCCCGCAAACGCCTTACCGCCCGTCGCAGGTTAGAGAGAGCACCATCACGAGGGAGGGCTTGGCAGCCATGTCGCCGGATGAACTCGTCGAGTTCGCCCGAAGTTGGCGGCCTGAGGCGGACGAGGACGGGATGGCGGTAATGTCATACAAGCTGCTGGCAGACTTGATTGCCGAAGAGGTTCTCATCAATCCTGTGAAGTATGCTTCGGCGGTTAATAAGTTGGCGCTGATTCGGCACCAGTTCGCGGCGGCTTTGATCATCCGCCTGACGAACACAGACCGCTACCCACTTTCGTGGGAGGGGAGAATATCGCTTTGCGAGAGTTTGTTGGCTGACGATACCGTTCGCACGGATGTGAGCGCACGGGCGTACGACGGTTGGACTTTGGTGCGTTTAGACATGGTACGTCTCATCGCTAGGTGGGTGGATAAAAGGTTACTCCCGGCTCACAAAGAGTACCTGCCGCCGGAATACCTCGTTCGCGTCCGCGACATTCTTCTGACGTTTTGTAACGACCCTGACCCCGAACTGGACGAGACGGTGCAGGAGGGCAAGCTTAGTGAAAAGGAGGTCCCACTTATCGCCCATGGTCACGTGCGACCGAGCGCGCTTTCGACTCTCATCCTCTACGCGGTGTACAAAGCAAAGCTTGAACCAAGTCTCGCAGATGACGACTCAGTTAGCTTGGGAGGGTGCTCTCGCTTGGAGCCGGCAGTGCGAGAGATTTTAACGCGCAAACTGGACAGAGAAGCTGACCCGAGTTGGGCGGTGCATTCCGTCTACGGAGAGCATTTATGCAGGCTCCATTGGCTCGACAGCCGGTGGGTAGACGAGCAGCTTGAGCGAATCTTCCCGGCCTCGGATGACAAGCGACTGCGGTGGTATTTCGTGGCCGCGTGGGATTCCTTCATCAGTCAGAATGAGTGGGAATGGTTTTTCGGTCGGAATGGTGAGGTCAGATTAAACCTCTTCGAGAGGATGCGAGGAAATTACTCCCGCGCGATTGAGAACCTCAGTACCGGGTGGGCGACTAGGAGTTCGCCACAGCCGGCGCGGGACCTCGCCGGCCATCTCCTCATCGAATACCTGCATG
>DASWNS010000409.1:0-4465 GCA_036399115.1 Pyrinomonadaceae bacterium
AAAGCCTCGCGTTATCGCCGCCAATTAGAACAGCCCTAACTTGTTCGCCAGCACGATCAGCAGAAACGCGACCACCAAAAACGTCGCCAGCCACGGGCGGTTGCCCATCGGGCATTTGTTATCCCGGCTCTCTTCATTCATCGCGCGCTCCGAGTTTGCCTGAAGGACGCCAACTGTGCGAGCATCGCGCCTTCAGTCGATCTATTTCCGAGTCCCATTTTCGCACGAGTTCAATTTACATGACACACCCCGCCGCCACAACGCCGCACGATTACGTCTCGCAAAAGGCGAGCCGCTTCACAGAGTCTGTCATCCGCGAGATGACGCGCGAGGCCATCAAGCATGGCGCGGTGAACCTCTCACAAGGGTTTCCCGATTTTCCCGCGCCCGCCGCGATCAAAGAGGCTGCGATGCGCGCCATCGAGCAGGACGTGAACCAGTATGCGATCACCTGGGGGGCACGTGATTTTCGCGAAGCGATAGCGGAGAAGACGCGCTGGTATCTCGGACTCGACATCGACCCGGAGACGGAGATCACCGTTACCTGCGGTTCGACCGAAGGCATGATCGCGGCGATGATGGCGACGGTTGATCCGGGCGAAGAGGTCATCATCTTCGAGCCGTTCTATGAAAACTACGCGCCCGACGCGATCCTCTCCGACGCCCGCCCGCGCTACGTCCCTTTACGCGCGCCCGACTGGACGTTCGACCGCGACGAACTGCGCGCCACTTTCAACGAACGCACCAAAGCCATCATCATCTGCAACCCGAACAACCCGACGGGCAAAGTCTTCACGCGCGACGAACTCGAATTCATCGCCGCGCTCTGCCGCGAACACGACGCGCTCGTCTTCACGGACGAAATCTACGAGCACATCCTCTACCCGCGCGCCGGTCAGGAGATCGAGCATATCTCGATGGCGCAACTCGAAGGCATGCGCGAGCGCACCGTCATCGTCAACTCGATGTCGAAGACCTATTCGGTCACGGGCTGGCGCGTCGGTTATTGCATCGCCCCGCCCTCCATCACCTCGGCCATACGCAAAGTGCACGACTTCCTCACCGTCGGCGCAGCCGCGCCGCTCCAGGCCGCCGGAGCGATGGCGTTGCGGTTGCCGCCCGCGTATTACGAGCACTTGCAGAGCGACTACATCGCGCGCCGCGATCTGCTTTTGCCCATCCTCGAAGAGGCCGGGTTCAAAATCTTTCGCCCCGACGGCGCGTACTACGTGATGACCGACATCAGCGCATTCAACTTCGCCAACGACATCGAGTTCACGCGCCACTTGATCCAGAACGTCGGCGTCGCCTGCGTCCCCGGCTCCAGTTTCTACAGCGACCCGGCGCGCGGCGCGCAGCAGGTGCGCTTCTGCTTCTGCAAAAAAGATGAGACGCTCCACGCCGCCGCCGAGCGTCTACGCAAACTTCGCGCTTAACATTCCAGTGAATCTTGAGGCTTACAACCGCAGAGGCGCACAGCTTCGCCGCAGAGAATCGCAGAGAGTCGAATCTTTTACTCTGCGTCAACTCCGCGCTCCGCGCTGCGTCGCTCTGCTTTGAAGGTTTTCCTTCTGCCGAACTGTTCAACTCGACCGTGTGGGACACAAAACGTCAAATCATCTGGCTCGCAACCGCGCTCATCTTCGGCACGTTCGTCGTCTATCAACACGCACGCGATGAGGCCGAAGGTTTCGATCCGGCCTACTTTGCCCTTCTCGAAATCATCCTGCTCCTCGTCATCGGCGTGATGTTCTATTTCTACTCAAAAAGCAGTGACAAGTGACGAGATAAGACAGTGACGGGTGACAGGCGACAAGTTAAAGACAAGGCTTTTGTTTTAACTCGTCACCTGTCACCCGTCACTTGTCACTTGTTGTTAGGCGGCATGGCGGACTTGTAGCGGACGCTGATGCCGGGATTGCCGATGATGAGCAGGCGGCGCATCTCTGAATAAGGGAGCGCGGTCGGCGCGTAAGAGAGCAGGTAGCGATTCTTGCGTAGTTCGTCGCAGATGATCTTGGCCGATTCGCCGGGTTTGTCGAGCGGCAGGATGCGCCCGCCCGTCCCTTCGACGAGTTGTTGCACGACCTGTGTGGGCTTTGGCCGGTCGCGGCGGTGCGCGCCGCCCGTGCGGTCGGGGATTTGCAGGGCGTAGACGGTGATGTCGCTCTTTTGCAGTTCGGCGAGCAGGTCTTTGAACTTGATGTTGCTGCCACGGTCGAGGCCGTCGCCAATGAGCACGATGACGCGCTTGCGATTCGAGCCGGAGAGCGGGCGCAAGGCCACTTCGATCACATCGTTGACGGCGTCGAACAGGTGCGGGTCGCCCTTCTTTCTAAGGAGCGCGACCGCCTCTTCCACGTCTTTCGTCTTGTCCGTCCAGTCGGCGGAAAGTTGCTCTGCGCGTTCGTCGAAGCCCGCGATGAGCAGTTGGTCGCCCTCATAAATTTCGTAGGCAAACTCGCGCGCCACGTTCGCCAGTTTCGGAATGTCCGTGCGCAGGGAGAAAGAGTTGTCGAAGAGGAGGACGATGCGCGCGGGGCCGGGGTCGGGCGTTAAGTTCTGGATGCTCTGTTCGATGCCGTCGTCGTAGATGGCGAGGTCTTTGGAGGTGATGGGCGCGCGTGAACCGTCTTCGCGGAAGGCGACGACGTTGAGCAGGGTGGCGCGCTCGCGCGAGGCAGTGGGACGGCGTCCGGCCTGTCCTGCCGCCGCTAGGCAAGCCGCCAACGTAAGACTGGCGGCGATAAAAAATTTACGATACGACACTGGCTTGGCTCCGGGTGCGGGTTGGAATTCAATCGCTTTTCGAGCCGTTGGATGTCGCGGCAGGCCGAGAGGTTTTCTTGCGTTTGGTTTCTTCTGCGACGGCGGGAGCGGCGGGTTCGGCTTTGGCTTCCGCCGGAGCGGTGGCCGTCTTAGTCTCAGCCACCCCGTCCGTGGGGGTTGCGCCGTCGCTCTTCGCGGCAGGCTCTTTTTCGCCCACGCCCGGTTTTTTCGCGGCGTAGTCCGTCACGTACCAACCGGAACCTTTGAGTTGAAAACTACTCGTAGACCATTCCTTCTCCAACTTCCCGCCGCAACTCTTGCAACGCTTCAAAGGCTTATCCGTGATCTTCTGCATCACTTCGACGTGCGCACGGCACTTCTGGCAACTGTACTCGTAAATCGGCATAAATCTTTCCGTCGTCTCTAAGGAAGTAAAATTGAGTTTGAACTTTTACTCTGCACGCGATTATACGAAGCGCGCCAGCGTGGGCGCAACCGCGTATCGAATTTAGCGCGGAGAGCCGCCGTCGCAGCCATTTTTATTAGATAAGCGCAAGAAAAGTTTCCTCAAAACAGAAATTTTTGCCTTCTTTCAGTACGCTAAAACCTCTTCCGACCTCCGAATTCATCGCTCAGGATGAACGACTTTGGAGAGAAGCTTTGCCCTGTCAGTGACTTGCGCGCGAGTGGATTAAATACAGACAGCAAAAGGACTTATTTGCATAAGTTTCGTGCGCTGGAAGCAACCGGAGGAGGAGTTCGTCCATCTTATCCCCGGTTTCGATAATGCTCTTTGCACATCGTTTCCACCATGCGTAGCCCCCAACCTTTGCACCGCATTTAACGATGCAACCGATGGCGTCAAACTTCGGTTTGACCCAAGCTCACATGGAGAACGAACTGAATGCAGATTACCCGACACGTCCCTCATTTCCGCTCTTTCAAATTATCGCTCTTAACCTTATTCGCTCTCTTTCTCTTCGTTAACTTTTCCAGCATCGGCACGAGAGTTTTTGCTCCTTCGGTAGCGGCGAAAATTCGCCTCGACGAAAACTTCATCCCCACGGACATCCCCACGTCCGGCGACGCCGAAATAGACAAGATGATCTTCAGCGCGAGCAAAGAGTACGGAGTTGACCCGCGCCTCGTCCACGCCGTCGCTTATCAGGAATCGCGCTACAAGACCGACGCCAGATCGCACGCCGGTGCGCAGGGCTTGATGCAGATGATGCCCGCCACCGCCACACGTTTCGCCGTCGAAGGCAAGACGGGCGTGGAACAGAACGTCTATGCCGGAACGAAACTTCTGCGCTGGCTCTTGAAGCGTTTCGACGGCAACGTCTCGCTCGCGCTCGCAGGCTACAACGCCGGTGAAGGCTCGGTTGACAAGTACGACGGTATCCCGCCCTACAAAGAGACTGAAAACTACGTCCGCAAGATCGTCGCCAACTACGGCAAAACTTACCACCCCGTTCTCGACCCCGCAGAGGCAAACCTCTTCTTTCATCTCACCGAAGAAACCGCGCAGAATTAAACGTCGAAGTACAAACGATGAAGGATGAATGAAAGCCTTTCTGCTTTTCATTCATCCTTCATCGTTCCTACTTCATCCTTCTCTTTGCTATCATCTGTTCTTAACAATCCTCTCGCTTGAAGCGCGCACGGTGTCTTGCCGGTTGAATTTCGCCCGCACCCT
>DASWNS010000410.1:0-4752 GCA_036399115.1 Pyrinomonadaceae bacterium
CTCGCCGCGATCATTCATGCGCTGCAAAAGCTCCGCGCCTTCGATGGTGATGGCGGCGGCGGGAATCTTCGGTTGATCGGGCGCGTAGTTCATCGCACCCGTGTGCGGCGTCTGTAGACTGACGGGCGTGACCGAGCGCACGAGCGCGGCGACCGCTCCGTGGCGCGCCGCGCGCGACGCACCCGCCCCGCGATATTGCACGGTCGCGCCGTAAGTGGTGAACGGCACGTTATAGACGACGATCTTGCCGCGCACACGCTCGCCGAGCGCGTCGAGTTCGTCGAAACTGCGCACGACGACCGCTTCCGCCGTGATGCCTGCGGGCGGCGTGCCCACGCTGTTGCCGAGTCCGAGCATTGTCAGGGAACGCGTGACGGGACTCGTCAACTCAAGACTCTCCGCGCCCCGCACCCAATGCGGAACCATAACCTTTTCCGCGCGCACGTTATCCAGTTTGTCGGCGCGCATCTCCGCGAGCGCCCACTGGATGGCGCGCTCTAAATTGTTTGAACCGCTCAAGCGATGGCCGATGTGGTCGGTCAAATGGGCGAGCCTGCGATAGGCGCGGTCGCTCGTCAGCGCAGCGCCGATGATGCGCCCGGCGCGTTCACGGTAGGCGTCGATCTTGACGCGCGGCGGTGGCAGCGGCACGGGCTTCTGTTCGGCGGCGAGCGGCGCGGGCGGTTGCTGCGCGAGAGCGGGCGTGTAGATCAGCGTCAGGACGAGGAGGAGCGATGGTAAATGGCGCACGTTAGAGTTGGCCTCCGGAAGCGGCTTTAAGAGAGCATCTTTGACAGACGTTGAGACGCCTCCATTTTAGCCGAGTTTATAAACAATGCGCACGCCCCGCCAACCTGCTCCGGCAACGCTCGACCCGCGTTCGATTCAGACAGCCGCACAACTCCCGCTCAATCTCTTTGTCCTACGAATCGTTTCGTCGTATCTTGCTGGCGATGCGAGCTATAAATTTTTTCGACGCACAACGCCGCTCGATGAAGCCGCGACGCTCTCATGCAGCGGCGGGCACGCGCGCGCTTCTGATCTCCGGCCTGCTGTGTTGGGCGGCGTGCGGCGCGGCGGTTGTGGCTCAGACTTCTAACGGCGGCCTCCAACCCTTGAGCCGCGCAGATGCGCACGTCTCTAAGGCGGACGTGTGGCCGCAGTGGGGCGGCGCGCGTAGAGATTTCAAGTCCGACGCCAAAGGACTCGCCACGCGCTGGCCTGCGGGTGGACCCCGGAAGTTGTGGGAACGCGCGCTCGGCGAAGGCCATTCGTCAATCGTGTCCGACGGTGCGCGGCTCTACACGATGTATCGCAGAGGCGAACGCGAGTACGTCGTCTCGCTCGATGCCGCGAGCGGGCGAACGCTGTGGGAGCACGAATACGCCGCGCCGATTCTGCCGAAGATGGATATGACTTACGGCTTCGGACCTCACTCCACTCCGCTGTTGACAGGCGAACTCGTCTGCTCCGTGGGCACGACCGGAAAACTGCTCTGCCTGAATCGAGCGTCGGGCAAGAAAGTCTGGGGACACGATCTCTGGACTGACTTCAACGGCTCGCGCATCAACGTCGGCTACGCCAGCAGCCCCATCGCTTTCAGAGAGAAGATCATCGTGCAGGTCGGCGGCGCGGGTCACAGCCTGATGGCCTTCAACCGGCGCGATGGCAGCGTCGCGTGGCAGGCGCAGAACTTCCGCAACTCTTCTTCGTCGCCCATCATCATCGACTTGGAGGGCGAAGAGCAGTTGGTCGCCTTCATGCACAACGAGGTGGTCGGCCTCAAGCCTGAGAGCGGCGACCTGTTGTGGCGGCACGCGGTCAGCGCGGGGTGGGATTTTCACTTCAACATCAGCACGCCCGTGTGGGGCGAAGGCAACCTGCTCTTCGTCTCTGCGGCTTACGGAATAGGCGGGCGCGTGCTGCAACTGAGCCGCGCAGGCGGCAAGACCTCTGTGCGCGAACTCTGGCAAAGCGAGCGGACGCGCGTGCACAAGGAGAACGCGATTCGCCTCGGCGACGTGCTCTACGCTTCCACAGGACACCTGGGTCCCGCCTTCTTCACGGCGATGGATGTAAAGACTGGCCGCGTGCTCTGGCAGGACCGAGGCTTCTCGCACGCCAGCTTTCTCTATGCCGACGGCAAGTTCATCATTCTGGACGAAGACGGGACGCTCGGCCTCGCCAGCCCCACGCCCACGGGTCTTAACGTCCATTCGCGCGTGGAACTGCTGAGCGGCACTTCCTGGACAGTGCCCACGCTTGCCAACTCCGTGCTCTACATACGCGACCGCAAAAACATCCTGGCGTTGCGGCTGAATTAGCGCCGGGCGTGTTTCCCGCGCTGCGAAGTAAAAGAAGAGAGGTGCTCATGCTCCGGTCTGTCCTTCGCCTCAGGCCGACCGTAGCGCAGAACGATTAAAGCGGAACCGCTCGTCAGGTAGTTTGCAGGAGCATGCCGGAGGCGCGCAGGTCTTCGGCGTTGGGGATGTCTGCCGCTTCGATGGCGGCCAGCGTGGTTTTATCAATCGCGGGCAGAGAGACGATGCGGTTGGCCTGTTTGTTGACGGTCGTTTCGAAGAGATTGCGCGCGAGGCGTGCGTTGCCGAAAGTCTCGTCGCGGCAGTTTGAGAGCAGCGAGAAGATCTTCGCGAGTTCCGCGTCGGCTGCGGGCGAGAGGGCGAAGTCGGCTTTGCGGCAGAAGGTCTGGAAGATGCGCGTCAGTTGCGCCGGGTCGTAATCGTCGAAGTGCAGGTGCTTGCTGAAACGCGAGCGCAGCCCCGGATTCGAATCGAGAAACTCCTGCATCCGCTCCGTGTAACCGGCGACGATGACGATCAGATCGTCGCGGTGATCTTCCATCAACTTCAAAAGCGTCTCGACGGCCTCCTGTCCGAAGTCGCTCGCGCCGCCCGCCGGGGTGAGCGCGTAAGCCTCGTCAATAAAGAGCACGCCGCCGAGCGCGCGTTCCACCACCTCTTTCACTTTCAGCGCGGTTTGACCGACGAAGCCTGCGACCATCCCGCCGCGATCCGTCTCGACCAGATGCCCGCGACGCAGTAGGCCGAGCGTCCGATAGATCTGCGCGAGCAGGCGCGCGATAGTGGTTTTGCCCGTGCCGGGGTTGCCGTAAAAGACCAGGTGGCGCGAAGTGGTCAGCCCGCGCAAGCCCTGCTCTTCGCGCATCTTCTGTACCTTGAGGAAATTGATGAGTTGGCGCACGTCCGCCTTCACGCGCTCAAGCCCGACGAGCGCGTCCAATTCCGCGAGCAGGTCTTCGAGCGGGCGCGGGGCATCTTCCGGCTCAGTCAATTGCGGCTCGTGCTCTGCGTTAGCCGCCCGCGCCTGATTGACGGGCGCTGCCGCCGCGCCGCTTCTGCCCGCCGGGTAGAGTATCTCTTTGAACTCGGAGAGGGCGCGCTCCTCTGCGGGCGTGATCGTGCCGTCGAACTTGATGACGAGATTGGCAAACTGGAAAAGGAGGTGGCGCGTCTTGTCCGCGTAACTCGTGGCGTGGCGCGCGTCGTAAGTCTCAAGATAAGAGACGCTGACGGGCGTGCGGTCGAAGTTCATGGCCGGGGGCGTCTGGCGGTAGTCCGGTCTGGACGCGGCGAAAGCGTCGTTTGAGGGGCGCAGGCGGAAGCGACGGCAAATCTCTTCGTAGAAGTTCTGTTTGTCGGCGGTCGTCGCTTCGCGCGCGTGGATGAAGTGCTGAGCCGTGAGCAGTAATTGATTCTCAAGCACCATCCGCGCGTCCGGCGCGGAGTTTTTCTCTCCCTGCCAGATCATCCCGATGCTCGCCCTGAGCGGGACCACCAGTTCCTCTACGGCTCTCAGCAGGTGTGCGATCAGATGTTGGTTATTCTCGGCCAATGAAGTTTTCCGCCGCCGCTTTGTGTGTCGTTGCCTGAGCCAACGAATTCGTCGAGACAGGATTATACATGCGCGCGTGCGCCGGGGCGCACCGGATACGCGGCGCGGCGTAGAGAGGAGACGGGCGCGGCTGCTTCTTTAAGGCAGTTGCTTCCGGTAAACTTGGCGGCAGACAAAATCAGCAACGGATAAAATCGGTGGCATCAGTAGCAAGGGTAAAACATGAAAATCTTTTCGGGATCAGTTCTCATATTGGCCGCGTGCGTGTGCGTTGCGGCGCAGGTGGGCGCGCGGCGCGAGGCGGGCGGCGGAGGATTGCCCGCCGGTTATTGGTCGGCGGATAAGAGCGGGGCGATCATTGCCAAGACGCAGACCGTGCGCCTGTCGCCAGACCTCTCGCACCTGAGCGAGGGCGAACGCCGGGCAGTCGCTAAACTGCTCGAAGTCGGGCAGATTTTTCAGGACGTGTACGAGCGGCAACGCCACGCCGACGCGCTCGCTTCAAGACGCGCGCTCGCCGCGCTTGACCGCCGCACCAACTCCATTCCGGCCACGCAAAATCTGCTCGCGCTCTATCGCCTCAATAATGGACCTATTGCGACGACGCTCGACAACAAACGCGAGCCGTTTCTGCCCGTGGAGTTGACGCCGCCGGGGGCGAACGTCTACCCGTGGGGCATCACGAAGCCGGAGGTGGAAAGTTTTCTCGCCGCGCACCCGGAAAGAAAAGATGCCATCCTCGACCTGCGCACCGTCGTCCGCCGCGCGACGGCGCAAAATTTACGCGCCGACCTCGCCGTGCTCAGGCAGTATCCGGTGCTCTCGACTCTGCATCCGGGATTGCAAAGTGAGTTGACGAAAATGCAGGCGCGCCCCGAT
>DASWNS010000411.1:0-4256 GCA_036399115.1 Pyrinomonadaceae bacterium
AAGGCGTTGCCCGCAGGCTCCGCGATCAGGAACAACTGATCGATGAAAATCGCAGACGTGCCGCGCTTGATCATGTAGGTTCCGATCAACTCCGCCGCGCCGTCCGAGTTGAGGTCGGTAGCCGTCAGATTGATCGTCTGCAACGAGGCGAGCGCAGCGGCGGGCACGCCCTTCTCGCGGAAGATTCGTTCCGCGTGTTCGCGCACGCCCGCGCGCTCCGGCTCGGTCGGAGGGCGGCGCGAAGACTTCGGCAGGCCGAGCGCGGGGGAGTTGGTGGCGAGCGCCATGCGATTGCCGCCGAGTTGGACGGACGTTTGCACGTCGGCGGTGGCGGCTGCTTTCGCGCAGTCGCTCGCCTTCTGCGACTCTTTGGCGACAACCGTGCCCGCCTCCGCGCCGCCCCAGATCAGACGGTAGCGCTGCCCTGCCTTGTAATAGCTGTTGGCAAAGCGCGTGAGTTCAGCCTCGCTCGACTCGCCCGTGATCGAGCCTTCGAACGCGCCGCGACGGAAGTTCGCAACCGGCTCAAACTCGAAGGAAGCGTCGGCGCGTCGCGTCACAGTGAAGATCAGAAGGTCTTTCGTCGCCGCTGCTGCTCCGGCGCGCTGCCCTCCGGCCTGCTGAAAACTACCTGCCAGCGAGATCGAAAAAACCGACGCCGCAAGGATCGCGCAGATGGAGAACTGTCGAAGTCGCATAGTCTCTATTCTTCTCCGGTCGGGTGAATGTTGTTCGAGCTTGTGTGCGTTTACAAACTTTCGAGTCGTCTTCCCCGTGCGTCTCCGTCGTGAGATTTAATGCCTGAACCGGAATTAACTCACGACGGAGACGCGCGGGTAGAACGCAAGGGCGGGTTTTGCAGGGCGCGCTTAGATGGCCGTGCGTTTCTCTTTCGCGTTCTCGCCGGGGCGCACTTTCTCCGCCCACACTTTCGCCTGCATGAAGAGGCCGAGGTAGTCGCGCCCGCCCGCTTTGGAGTCCGTGCCCGACATGTTGAAGCCGCCGAACGGGTGTACGCCGACGAGCGCGCCCGTACACTTGCGGTTGAGATAGAGGTTGCCGACGTGGAACTCGCGTTTCGCTCGCTCCAACTTCTCCGCGTCGTTCGTATAGACCGCGCCCGTCAGCCCGTACTCGGTGTCGTTGGCGATCCTGAGCGCGTCGTCGAAGTCCTGCGCCTTGATGACGGCGAGCACGGGACCGAAGATCTCTTCCTGCTCGACGCGGTCGCCGGGTTTCACGTCGGCGATCACGGTCGGCTCGATGTAGAAGCCCTGCTCGCCGTCGGAGCCGCCGCCCGCGATGACGCGCCCGCCATCGGACTGCCCCTTCTCGATGTATTCGCTGATCGTCTTGAAAGCCTTCTGGTTGATGACCGCGCTCAGATTCGTCGCGGCGTCGGTCGGGTCGCCCAGTTTCAGACGCTCCGTGCGCTCGGCGATCTTTTCCAGCATCGGTTCGTACACGTCCGCGTGAATGATGGCGCGCGAACAGGCGGAGCACTTCTGACCCTGAAAGCCGAAGGCCGACTGCACCACGCCCGTCGCGGCTTCGTCCAAATCCGTGTCCGAGTCAACGATGATCGCGTCCTTGCCGCCCATCTCCGCGACGACGCGTTTGATCCAGACCTGCCCCTCCTGATGTTTGGCGGCGCGCTCGTTGATGCGCAGGCCGATCTCCTTCGAGCCGGTGAAGGCCACGTAGCGCGTGCGCGGGTGGTCAACCACCACGTCGCCCACTTCCCCGCCCGAACCCGTCATAAAGTTGACGACTCCGGCTGGCACGCCCGCCTCTTCGAGTATCTCGAAGAACTTGTAGGCGATGGTCGGCGCGTCGGAAGAGGGCTTGAGGACGACCGTGTTGCCCGTGACGAAAGAAGCGCAGGTCATGCCCGCCATGATCGCGAGCGGAAAATTCCAGGGCGGGATGACGACGCCCACGCCGAGCGGGATGTATTCGAGCCGGTTCTCTTCGCCTTCGAGTTTGACGATGGGTTGCGGTGCAGCGTAGCGCAGCATCTCGCGCGCGTAGAACTCGCAGAAGTCAATCGCCTCCGCCGTGTCGCCGTCGGCCTCCGCCCAGGTCTTCCCGACTTCAAAGATCATCCATGCAGACATCTCGTGTCGCCGCTCGCGCAAAATCTCCGCAACCGTAAACAGCAGGCGCGCGCGTTCTTCGGGCAGGGTGTTGCGCCACGTCTTGAAAGTCTCGTCGGCGGTTTCCACGGCGCGGCGTGCGAGTTCTTCGGTCGCCTTCTGGAAACGCCCGACCACTTCGGTCTTGTTTGCGGGATTGATGCTGTCGAAGGTGCGCCCCGTCTTGATCCGCTCGCCGCCGATGACGAGCGGGTATTCGCGCCCGAGGTCGCCGCGCACGCGTTCAATCGCGCCGCGCATCGCCCGCGCATTCTCTTCCTTGCTGAAATCTGTAAACGCCTCATTACGAAATTCGCCCTGCATGAATCGCTCCTGTTCGGGAAAAAGTTGTTCTGATTTTGGTTGACGCCCGGAATGTTATCACAACCCGGACGCGAAAACGCGGTCGGCTCGCATCCGTGCGAACCGACCGCGTCTCATTGCTTATCATCCGGGGCGACGTTTACTACATCTTCGCCATCTTCGCCAGACGGCGCATCTTGCGTTTGACCATCTCGCGTTTGAGCACAGTCGTGTGATCGATGAAGACGATGCCGTCGCAGTGGTCGGTTTCATGCAGCATGCAGCGCGCGGTTAAATCCATGCCGTCGAGTTCAAACGTCTCGCCCGACACGTCCTGCGCACGCACGACGGCGCGCAAACTTCGCTTGACGGGAAAAAAGACGCCGGGAAAAGAGAGACACCCCTCGTCGCCCGTCTGGTCGCCCTCCACCGACAGCACCACCGGATTGATGAGCGCGACGCGCTGCTCCGGGTCGCGCCCGCCCGAACAATCCATCACAAACAGACGCTTCGACACGCCCACCTGCGGCGCGGCCAACCCCACGCCCGAAGCCGCGTCCATCGTCTCGAACATATCCGCGACCAGTTTCTTCAACTTCTCGTCAAACACCGTCACCGGCTCGCCCGGCGTTTCCAGCACCCGATTCGGGTAAGTCACAATCTCCAATAAAGCCATCTTGATAATTCCTGTAACAGACTCCGGTATGAATTCGCGGCGCACTCAAGAAAGCACCCGCTCGACGAGTTTACAATAAACTGCGAAGCGCGTACCAGCAACGAAATTCGAGAGCCATGTTAGAGCTTCTCCCAATCATCCTTGCTGATTTCGGCTTGCCGTAGGATGCGAATGAGAAGTTCTTTGCCAATGTCGTTCTGGTGTGGGTTGGGGATGCGGAGAGTGAGATTTCTCCGACTCATGAATTGATGTTTCCCGCCGGAATACGAGCCGTCAAAGCCAAGTTGACGCAAATAGCGAATCAACATCCTTGCGCGTGATTGAACCACAGCGCGGCACTTCAGGCGACTTCCCTGACCTTCAGTTCAAGCCCGTCAACAATGGGCAGCGGCAGACTCTTCGAGACGCGCAACAAAACCCACTCATCCAACACCTCCGCCAACTCTTCACAACAGGCTTCGAGCGTCTCCGCATTGGCATAAACGCCCTCGAAGTTTGGAATGTCTCCGTAATAGCTCCCATCATCGGGGAGAATTTCGTGCGACTTCGGATTGGTGTTAGCATCGCGGGCGACAAATTGAATGCGTGGGGAGCGGGTGAAGAACGAATGGGCGAGACGAGTTCGGCGGTCGAGGAAGTTAAAGAGGCGGCGGAGGAAGTTGCGGAGAAGGTCGGGAAGCACCCGTGGACGGAGCGGCTCGCGCGCATCGGGTATGCGGCGAAGGGCGTGGTCTATATCGTCGTGGGTGCGCTGGCGACGCTGACCGCTTCAGGCTTTGGCGGCAAGGCGCAGGGCACACAGGGCGCTATGCGTTCCATCGCGCGCCAGCCCTTCGGCACAGCCATGCTCTCTATCGTCGCCTTCGGCCTTGTCGCTTACGTCATCTGGCGTTGGGTGCAGGCCGTGACGGACGCAGACGATAAGGGGACGAAGGCCAAAGGCATCGCGCTCAGACTCGGCTACGCCGGCAGCGGCTTCATCTACGCTGGCCTCGCGCTCTCGGCGGCGCGCATCGTCTTCGGCGCGCGTGAGGACGGGCGAGCGAGCGCGGCTCAATCCTGGACGGCGACCGTCATGCAGTTGCCCTACGGCAACTGGCTGGTCACACTCGCCGCTCTCGGCGTCATGGGTTACGGCGTCT
>DASWNS010000412.1:0-4142 GCA_036399115.1 Pyrinomonadaceae bacterium
CGTCAGGCGCGCATGTTCCGCGAAGATGGCGCGCGCAATCGCCGCGCTCTCCTTGCCCTGCCCGCGTTTGAGAAAGACGAGGACGGCGAGTTTGGCTTCGGCGGGCGTGGGCTGTTCGGTCTGCGCGTGTGCGTGCGCGCCGTCGTCGCCGACGGACGAGGCGCGTTCGACGGCGAGGCCGACAAACCATCCGTGCGTGTGAAGGCTGCCGACTTCGGTGGCCGTGCCCGTCTTACCGAAGACGTGCGTGGGCAGCGAGGCGAGGTCGGAGGCGGAAGCCGTGCCGTATTTGACCGCGCCGCGCAAGCCTGCGAGCAGGAGCGCGTGCTCGTCGGGCGTGATGTCGAGTTGTGCGATCTGCCGTGAGCGGAAGTTTTCGGGCGCGGCTGTTTGCGTCTGGTAGAGTTGGCCGCCGTTGAAGAGCGCGGCGTAGGCCGCGACGAGTTGCGCAGGGGTGACGAGCAGCTCCTGCCCTTCTCCGAGCGCGGTGCTGACTTGCCACTGGCCGCGCGGAAGCCTCGGCATCATTGCCGCCGACGCTTTCGCCTTTGTCTTAACGATGCTCGCTTTACGCGTCGCGGGCGCAGCAGCCGCCTCGTGCGCGCCTAAATGGTAAGCGGCGAGCGTCGTGTTGAACGCGTCGTGGGGGAGTCGTTCGGCCAGCCGCGCGAAGTAGTAGTTGCAGGAATGTGCGAGAGCCTGCGCGGAGTTGAAGGGCGGGTTATAAACGGGGTGCGCGCAGGTGAAGTCTGCCCCGTGACGCCCGTAATGCTTGCGGCAGGAGAGGCGCGCGTGCTGGTTTATCACGCGGGCGCGGAGCGCGGCGAGCAGCGTGAAAGGTTTGATCGCGGAGCCGGGCGGGAAGGCCGCCTCTTCCGCCATGCGCGGGTTGACGGCGGCGCGCACGCGTCCCGTCTGCGCGTCCGTGACGATGATCGTGCCTTCGTGTGCGCCGAGCGCAATCGTGGCCGCGCGCTGCAAGGCTGCGTCCATCTCGCTCTCGCTGACGCGCACGCGCGAATGGACGATCTTAAACGCTTCCGGCTGCGGAATTGACCACGCGCAAAAAAGCGCGACGCAGACGCACGCGTGAGTCAGCCCGTGGCGCGCGTGCGTGAGAGAAGGGAAGAGAAACTTTTTTGCCGCGGAGGGTAAAGCGAACTTCATTGCATCAACCAGCCGACAACTACTTGTCCAGACCTGTGCGCCTCTGCGCCTCAAGCGTGAGTTTATTCTTTAGTCGGCCTCGGACTCACGCGGGAGGCGCACAGGTCAGGCGCGAGTCTTTGATAGTTACTTCGACAGTTACTTTGATAATTACTTTGATAATTACTTTGACAGTTACTTTCAACTCGCCGCCGTTGCCGGTGCGCCTTGCGGTCGCGGCAACGCGTCGAGCGCGGGTTCGTTCGTCGCGCCTGTGCCGTCGAGGTGCGGGGCGAGCGCGGACATGGTCATCACCCAGCCGAAGAGCATGAGCGTGAAGGCGATGAGAATGCGCGCCCCGAAGAGCAACAGCTCAAGCGTGTTGTTGGAGACGGGCGTGCGTTTCGTGATCAGAAAATAAGGGATGAGCGCGAAGACGATCATGCCGACGCCGTACGTCAACACGCTTCGCGCGGAGAAGGCGCGGAAGATGTGGCGGTGGAAGCGTGCGAAGGCCGCGAGCAGCCCGTCGCGTGCGACGGCGAGCCAGAGGTGCATCGCCACGAGCGGCAAAAAGAGGCCGAGCACGAGCAGCCGCAACGCAGAGACAGACAGGTACTTCCAACGTACAGGCGGCTTCGGCCTCGACTCAGGAGATGGGGCATCGGCAGACGCGGCATCCGGCTCCGTCATGCTCATCGAGTACTCCGCTTGAGCGCGTTCCTCCGGCGTCAACTGCACGCGGTTCTCAAGCTTGTTCAAAAGATAGACGGCCAGCACGGCGAGCAGCACGAGCGGCAGGCTGACCAAGAGCACCTTGGCGAAACTTCGTGCCGTGCGCCGGAGCAACCCCGCCGCGCCCCGCTCGCCCAACGCATAGCTTGCGCCCGCTGCCTGCACGACGAAGAAGAGGAGCGGCGCGAGCAGAGCCGACGCGCCCGTCACGATCAGTTGCCAGATGGTCGCTTCTCGCGTGGTGATGAAGAAGAAGCAGGCGGCGATGAGCGCGAGATAGAGCGCGATGAGCAGCGCGAAGGCGCGCGGGTGGCGCACGAGGTCGCGCGCGGCAGCGAAGATGGAAGCGAGTACGTTCTTGGTCATAGCGTCACCTGAAGTTCAAACTGTTCACTGTCTGTCCATGATGGTCAGCCGCCCGCTCGCCGTGTTCGATTGGACGTTCGGCTGATACATCAACTCGACGCGCGCCGGGGCGACGCGGAAGTCGCCTGGTTCCTGCACGCGCAGGGCGTACTGGAAAGTGGCTTTGCCGCCGAAGAAGTTGAGGAAGAAGGCCGTGCGCTGGTCGCGAAACTCGCGCGCGCTGTACCAGTTGCTCCAGCCGTTCTCACTATAGTTGAGGTCGAGGCCGCTCACGTTTTCGACCTGTTGCGCGCCCGCCGGGATCGGGTCTTCGATGAGCAGGTAAGGCGCAGCCGTGCCCTCGATGGTGAGGCGCGAGACGATGTTGTCGCCCGAACGCAGTTGGCCGGAGAGCGGTTCGGTCTTCCACTTCAGGCGACCTTCCGCGCCCTCTTCGACGCGCAGGCGCAGATACTCGCGCGTGATCTTCAAACCGGAAGTGCTCTGCGGCGCGGTCTGTTCTTCGTTCGTCGCGTATTCGAGCGCGGCAGTCGCGTAGAGCACGCCGCCGCCGCGTTTGACGAAACGCACCTGAGTCGTGCCGCCCACCTGTTCGTTCCTGCGCGTGACGACGTAAGACTTCGCGCCCGACGCCTCCGCGCCCGTCACCTGTTCGGCCACCACCTGCTCGTTGTTGACATAAACTTCGAGCGCGTAGTCGGGCGAGAGTTCGTTGCTCACTTTGAGATAGTCCGTGAGGCCGTAGATGACGAAGGCCGTCTGGCGCGTCGAAACCCAGTAGTGACCGCGCCTGCGACTGTTGACGACCCAGCGCACGGCTCTCGGCAGCACGCCGCTTTCGGGCGCGATCTGTGCCAGAGCTTTGATCGAGAGGGCGGTGGCTTCGATGCTGTTGTCCTCGTCGTAGTTCTCGATCCGGCGAACTGACTTCCAGTGCGCGTCGAAGTCGCTCCCGTTGGCCGTGCGTTCGATCTCGCCTGCGACCTGACGCGCGCGCCCGTCGCCGCGCGCCTTCAAAGTGAGCGCGAGCAGCGCACGCGCGTAGGGTTGCAGCCGACCGCGATTCGTGAACAACTCTTCGAGGTAGCGCGGGTTGACGCCGCCGCTCGCGTTCAGCGCGTAGATCATGTAGGCGCGCGTCTCCATCCCGATCTCTTTGCCGTCGTCGTTCTTGCCCGCGTCGAGCAGGCCGGACAATTTGCCGCGCCCACGTTCGACGCGCGCGTCGTCCGTTTGATAACCGGCGCGCGAGGCCATCGTCAGCCCGTCAACGACGTAGGCCGTCATCCAGGGGTCGGTCGGGTCGTCCTTCCACCAGCCCCAGCCACCGTCTTCGTGCTGGAAGCTGTAGAGACGATTCGTGCCCCTGCGCACCTTCCTGCCGATGTCGTTCGTGTCGCGGATGGAAGCCTGTTCGACATCGCGCAGGGTGTTGGCGACGATCACGGTCGGGAGGAATTGCGACATCGTCTGTTCGGTGCAGCCGTAAGGATAGCCCGTCAGGTAATCGAGCGCGCCGAAGAGCGTGGCGGCGACCGAGGGGGCGGCTTCGACGCGCAGCGTGCGTGCGCGCGGGTCTGCGTTGTTGGGCAGGTTGAGCGTGATGGTGCGCTCGCTGTCGCCGTCGCCTGTGAGCGTTGCGGCTTCGCCCGTCGTCTGTTTGAGTCCGCGCGGGACGATGGGTATTTGTAACTCGACCGCGTCCGACTCCGTATCGGTCAGGGCTTTGGCTAAGAGCGTGAGGTCGCCGGTCTGCTGCGCGCTGACGCGCCAGTTGACACGGTGCTCGCCGTTCTTCGGAATCGTCACGGTCTGCGTCGGCGGGTCGAGCAGTTGCGCGCCGTTGAGGCTCAGGGAGATCTGCGTCGTCTTGTCTGTGTTCAGATAATTGTGCG
>DASWNS010000413.1:0-9487 GCA_036399115.1 Pyrinomonadaceae bacterium
CGTGGAAACTTCGCGCGGCGCGATGCGTGCGGACGCGTTTGTCGTCGCGTGCGGCGCGTGGTCGTCGCTGCTCCCGCTCGCGCGCAATCAACTCTCTTCCGCGCAACCTGCCGTCCAGCCCGCCGCCCGGCGTGGCAGCGATGCGACGGTCGCGCGCATCGAACCTGTGCGCGGGCAGATGCTCTGCTTTGCGCCGCGCACGCCGCCGCTCGTCCGCCACGTCGTCTATAGCCCGCGCGGCTACCTCGTTCCGCGCCGCGACGGGCGATTGCTCGCGGGCACGACGACCGAACACGCGGGCTTTGATAAATCGTTGACCACTGCGGGACGCCGAGCCATCGAGTCTTATGCGCGCGAGATCGCGCCCGGCGTCATCGAGTTGAACGTGTCGGAGGCTTGGGCGGGATTGCGGCCACGCGCGGCGGACGATTGGCCTGTCATCGGTGCGTTCGGCGCAGACGTGCCGAACCTCTTTTACGCTACCGGCCATTATCGCAACGGCATCCTGCTTGCGCCGCTGACGGGCGCGCTCGTCGCGCGGATGATCTCGGAGCGCGGCCTTGTGCCCGACATGCTCAAACCGTTCACGCCCGAACGCTTTCGTCGCGCCCTCGCAGGCGCGTTGTGACTAACAGAGAGATGAAATTTTCAAACGAAGATATGAGACTTATGCAAAGGCGCAAGGGTCACGCCGGGAGGCGCGAAGCAGTACGACGATTCGGAGTCGCCTCTACTCTTCTTCGCGCTTTTCGGTTGAGCTTTGCGCCCGTGCGTAAAAGGTTTGTACCTGCGAGTATCGCGCTCGCCTTCATTGCCGCGCACGCCTTTCATGCCCCGGCTCGCGCGCAAAGCACGGCCTCCGTCGCTTCGCCTGCGCCCGTACCGGCGGAACGCTCGCGCGACGTGGCGGCGTTATACGCAGAGGCGGAGGCTTATGCGCGGAAGAAGTATGAGGCGTTTGAGCGCGAAGGGATCGGCTACGAGCAGAAGTTGGTGGAACAGGTCGAGCGCGAGCAGCGCGCACTCGCCGCGCGTTACGCCGCCGGAGTCGCGGCGCGCGAGCCGCAGGACACTTTGAGCGCGCAGGAAGTTTTCTATCTCGGTCAACTCTACAACGTCGCGGAGGATGGCGTGCGCGCCGTCGAGACGATGCGCCGTTTCCTGACGCAGAATCCGCAGGCGACGCGCGAGGAGCAACAGGCGGCGCGCTACGTCGTCGCGCTGCAAACGGCGAAAAAGGGGTCGCCGGTGGACGAGGCCGAAACCGCGCTCGCGGATTATTTGAAAGTCGCTGCGCCTGACGCGCACGAGCGTCGCTACCGTCTGGAGACTGCGCTGGCGACGAGCTATCGCGGGCAGAAGCAGGCGGAGCGCGCTATCGCACACGCGCATGCGGCCTTTGCGGCGGCGAACCATCTGCACGCCGCGAAGCCTCTGGACGCGGCGACGCGCGATGCGGTCTTTTATCGCACGCTCTCCTTTATCAGCGATGCCGCGCTCGACCTGAAACGAACCGACGAAGCCATCGCCGCCTTGCAGGAACTCAGACGCCTGAGCGTCAGTTTCCCGTCCGCCGATCTCTACCGCCGCGCGACCGTGCTGCTCAACCGCATCGTCCCGGCGGTGGCTTACGTGTCGAAGCCGGATGATCCTCTGTTCCGCGTCGAGACGGGCGCGCGGCTCGCGCCGGAGATCAGGGTGGCGGATTGGATCGAGCAGAAGCCCACGACGCTCGCGGACTTGAGAGGGCGCGTCGTGCTGCTGGACTTCTGGGCGTTGTGGTGTACGCCGTGCCACGCCGCGCTGCCGCACATCAGCGAGTGGCAGGAGAAATATAAGGAGCGCGGCTTGAGCGTCGTCGCGCTCACGGAGTATCGCAACACTCTGAACGGGCGACCGGCGCGCACGCCGCAGGAGGTGGGAGAACTGCGCCGCTTCAAACGCGCCTCGCGCCTGCCCTTCGGCTTCGCCGTCGCCGACACGCAGGAAACCGCCACGGCTTACGGCGTGACGACGATCCCCGTCGCGGTCTTGATTGATCGTCGCGGCGTCGTGCGCTTCCTCAACGTCGGCGCGAACGAAAACGACATACGTGAGTTGCACCAGATGATCGAGCGGCTGTTGGACGAGAAGTAATAAGGCAGTGACGAGTGACGGGTGACGAGAGGGAATTGGTGAGAGTTGAGAATTTCGGTTGTGAGTTGTGAGTTGCCGAAGTTTGGCTTTGAGAGTTTGAGAAGTGGGATTGCCGGGTGAGGGCGCGATGAGAAAATTTTTGGTTGCCGTGTGTGCGTGCTGTTTTGGCGTCGTGTTGTTGACGGCGGCGGGCAGTGCGTTCGCGCAGACGGACGCGACGCCGCAGGGAAGTGTGCCGCAGGCGACGCCCGCCACGCCCAAGGCGACGCCGCCCGCAAAGCTACAGAGCGGCGATGCAGCGACGCTTTACGAAGACGCGTCGAAATATGTGGAGCGGAAGTTTGAAGAGTTCAAACAGAACCGCGTGCCGTTTAGCCGCGCGCTGGCGACGGAAACTTTCCAGCAGCAGCGCGAACTGGCCGCGCATCACGCCGCCCAACTCGTCGCACGCGGACAGATCGCGGGAACCGACCATTATTATCTGGGCATGCTCTACGACCTCGCCGGAAAATCGCCGGAGGCCGTGGAGTCGCTGCGTCGTTTTCTCGCGCAGCAATCTGCGGACGCGAAAGCGGGCACGAAGGATCAGTGGCAGAACGCGCGTCTCATTCTCGGCACGGAGGCCGCTACCCTCTCCCGCTTCGAAGAGGCCGAAAGCGCGCTCGCGGAATACACGCGGGGCGAACCCGTCACGCCGCAGGGACTCTTCAAACTCCATCACGCGCTCGCACGCGCTTACTCGAAGAACAAAAAGATCGAACAGAGCGCGGCGCACGCGCGCATCGCGTTCAAGGTGGCGAAGGAGTCGCCGGTGAAAGCGGGCGACGAAAGCGACCGCGCGCAGATTATCGGGAGCGCGGCGGAGTTTCTCGCAGACGTGTTGCTGAGTTTGAAGAAGGAGCGCGAGGCCAACGAGACGATGGAAGAGTTGTTGCGGCTCGGACTCTCTCTGCCGTCGGCGCAAATCTTCACGAGCGCGGCGCGCTGGCTGGCGGAGAACGAGCAGGAGGAATTGATCGAGGGCGTGCTGCGCGAGACGCCGCCGGAGAGCAGTCCGCGCGCTCCCGAGATCAACATCGCCGAGTGGATCGATCAACAGCCTGTGAAGCTGGCGGACTTGCGCGGGCGGGTGGTGCTGCTGGATTTCTGGGCGACGTGGTGTGGTCCCTGCCGCTTCACGATGCCGAAGTTGAAGACGCTGCACGAGCGTTTCAAAAAAGAGGGGCTGGTCGTCGTCGGCCTCACACAGTTTTTCGGGCGGGAGGGGCGCACCGTCCTCACGCAGGCGGAAGAACTCGCACGCCTGCGCGCCTACAAGAAGGATTTGAAACTCCCTTATGCTTTCGCCGTCGCGCTCGATTCCGACAACGACGAGCGTTACGGCGTGCGCGCCATCCCGACGGCCTTTCTGATAGACCGGCGCGGGCGCGTCCGCTACATCTCGGTCGGCGCGAGCGGCGCGGACGATGAAGAACTCCTGAGCACCATCAAGCGTCTGCTCGCCGAACAACCGTAGCCAGCGGAAGGAACATCTCGACCCGGAGCTTCGTCTTTCTCGATTCACGATTTACGATTCACGATTTACTTTTTGTTGGTGTAAGCTGGCGGTCAGTTATGGAAGGCACTAATCTCAGTTTTTCGCTCGTCATCGCTTTTGTGGGCGGCCTCGCGTCGTTCTTAAGCCCGTGTGTGCTGCCGCTCGTGCCGGGCTACATCTCGCTCATCTCCGGCGTCAGCATCGACCACCTGAAATCGGGCGGCGCATCCCGTCCGACGAACGCGCGCCGCGCCGTGATGTTGAACTCGCTCGCCTTCAACGCGGGACTCTCGCTCATCTTCATCGCGCTCGGCGCGGCAGCCGGACTCATCGGCTCGGCCATCACCTCCAACCCCTGGATACGGATCATCGGCGGCCTCATCATCATCGGCTTCGGCTTGCAGTTGATGGGCGTCTTGAAGATCGGCGCGCTCTATCGCGACACGCGCAAGTTCTCCGACGAGAAACCGCGCGGCATGCTCGGTTCATTCACATTGGGTCTGGCGTTTGCCGCCGGTTGGACGCCCTGCATCGGACCCATTCTCGGCGGCATCCTCGGCCTCGCTGCGACGAGCGGCGGCTGGCAGAGCGGCCTCGTGCTCTCGGCCTTCTACGCCGCCGGACTCGCCGTGCCGTTTCTGCTCACGGGTCTGGGCATCAACCGTTTCTTAGGGTTCTACACGCGCTTCCGACGCCACCTGCACAAAGTCGAACTCGTCTCCGGCGTCCTGCTCATCTGCATCGGCCTCCTCGTCGCCACGAACAACGTGACGCGGCTTGCCAGTTACGCCTCCGTCCTCCCCAACCCCGAAACGTGGGTCAACAGTTGGGCGAAGCGCAATCAACCGGCGCAGCCTGATTCGGCGGCGACGAAAGCATCGAACCCGAACGCCACGTACGCCGCCGCGCCCGACACGGAGATGCGGACGCTCGAAGGAGCGCCGTTTCGCATCTCAAACCTGCGCGGGCGCGTGGTGCTCGTAAACTTCTGGGCGACCTGGTGCCTGCCCTGCCGCGCGGAGATACCAGACTTCAACCGGATGCAGAAAGATTACGAGGCGCGCGGCTTCGCCGTCGTCGGCATCTCTTCGCACGACACGCCGGAGATGATCCGCGACTTCCAGAGCGTCGTCCGGCAGGAATACCAACTCCTGACGAGCGGCGACGATGCGCCGCAGGAATTTCAGACGGGACCCGGTCGTCCCGCCACCTTCATCATCGACCGCGAAGGGCGCATCCGCGAACGCTTCATCGGCGAACGCGACCGCGCCACCTTCGACGCCGTAGTCCTCCCCCTGCTCGATGAACCGCAGACTACTGCCAGCAATCAATAGAGCGAGCGACCGCGAAACTCGCCGAAGAGGAGTTACCAACAGCCATGCGAAAAATTTTGAGCCTCGTTCTTTTTCTCTGCGCGCTCACGTTTGCCGTCGCGCCCGTTAGCTCCGGCATGAGCGACGCGCACGAGTATGCGCCGATTCAGGAGAAGAAGATCAATTACAAGGATTGGACCTTCAAGCGGATGGGGACGGGCGAGCAGGTGAATCTGCGCGAGTGGACGAAGGGAAAGAAACTCGTGCTCGTCGTCTATCTCGCCCCCTGGTGCAACAACTGGAAACTGGAAGCACCCGTCGTCGAACGCCTCTACACGAAGTATAAAGCGCACGGCTTCGACGTGATCGGCGTGAGCAATTACGGGACGGAGCGCGACCAGCAGGTCTATTTCAAAGACAAGAACGTGCCCTACACCGTCGTCGTCGAATCCGACACGCGCGAGGCGCGCGACAAGACGACGCACTACAGCTATCGCCAACTCACGGGCGACGCGCGCAAGTGGGGATCGCCCTACAACATCTTCCTCATGCCTGCGAAACTCAAGAAGGACGGCGACGTGCTGACGGAGAAGGCTTGGGTCAACAACGGCGAACTCATCGAAGCCGAAGCCGACGAGTTCATACGCAAGCGGCTCGGTTTGAAGAAAGAGAAGGACGAAGAGAAGAAGAAGAGCGACGAGAAGACCGCGACGC
Organism: Pyrinomonadaceae bacterium; assembly: GCA_036399115.1. GTDB lineage: Bacteria > Acidobacteriota > Blastocatellia > Pyrinomonadales > Pyrinomonadaceae > JAIVJZ01. The sequence continues at coordinate 5,701 of DASWNS010000413.1, forward strand.
AAAGTTAAGCAGGCGAGCCGGGCGCGAAAGCGCAGCCGGGTGAAGGGAAAGAACCTTCACCACCGCCGGAGACGCAGAGAACGCGAAGGGGGCACGGAGACTTGAATGATCTCCGTGCCCCCTTCGCCTTCTCTGCGTCTCTGTGGCGACGGTGGTGAGTGCTTTTTAGTTGACTCTGATCAACACGTCGCTGCGGCTCGTCGCGCCGTCCGTTGTGCGCAGGACGACGGGCGCATTTCCGTTCGTGTTGTCGGGCAGGCGCAGGCTGAGACGGAGAGTTGAGAATTTTTCTCTGCGCCTGTGCGTGAGATGGTTCTCACGCACAGGCGCAGAGGGGCATTAGTAACCGCTTCAGTCGTTGTCTGAGGGCTTCGACTTCTGCCGGAGCGGGCTGCTGTCCTCGCGTGAGCGCGGCGGGTCGGGTCGCCGCTCCTCGCGTTGCGGCGGGTCGGGGCGGCGTTCCTCGCGTTGCGGCGGAGGCGCGGAACGTTCCTCGCGCGGCGCGGAGCGTTCTTCGCGTGGCGCGGGGCGTTCTTCGCGCGTGGGAGCGGGGCGTTCATAACGCGGCTCCGGCCTCTCCTCGCGCTGCGTCTTGCGCTCTTCGCGCACCTCCGGCCTCGGGCGATAGACCTCCGGCGCAGCACGCTCGCGCTCGATTGGCTTGGCGCGCTCGTCGCGCACCGACGGACGTTCGCGCCGGTAGTCGGGCGTAGGTATCGTCGCGTCGTCGCCCGGACGTTCGACGGGTCTGACCTTGCGTTCGCGACCATCGACATCATTGTTGACGACCGGGCGTTTTATCGCGGGCGCGCCCGTCGTCATCCTGCCGCCGTCAACGCTCTTGCCGTCCGAAGGCATGCGTATGGGTCGCGCCGGACGCGCCACTGCGCCCGTCTTGCGTTCGCCGTTGTCGTCGGAGATGCGGTCTTGCGTGTTCTTGCCGTTACCGCGTTCGCCGCTGTTGAGAGTGTTGCCGCCGCCGTTATTCGAGTCGCCGATGCGTTCGATCTTGCGCGGCTCGCGATTGTTGTAGATACGACCGCGTCGCAGTTCTTCGTCGAGCGCGAGGCCGGGTTTGCGCGCGCCCGCGCCGGTCTTGCGTTCGACGAGAACGCGCGAAGGATCGTTCGGGTTGCGTACGACGAGCGCGTCGCCCTTGCGCTCGCGCACGACGGGAGTTTGCCCTTCGCCCTGTGTCCTGAGATCGGCTTCGGCGGGGCGCAAGCGCAGCCCACCGCGTACCGGCTCGGTCGTTACGGCGCGCAGGGCGAGTTCCTTCGTCGCGGCCTGCCCGCGCACGTTCAACCTGCCGAACTGTCGCGCCTGCATCGTCGTCACGGCGCGTTGATAGATCGGATTGACGCGGTCCAGATTGGCGAGACGCTGTTGTTCTATCGCGCGATTGACGGCGCGGCGGTAGAAGTTAGAGCGCGGGTCGCGCTGGTGATAGCCGAGCGGATACCAGCAGACGTTGCTGTCGTAAGAGTCGCCAAAACTGACGAAGGCCACGAGCGCGGGACGCCACCAACTGCGGCCTCCGTAATGAGCGTAGCCGCGCGGCGCCCAGCACCAGTAGTTGTTGACATAGACCCAACGCCCGTAATGATAAGGCGCCCAGCCCCAAGGTTCGTCGCCCACCCACGTCCAGCCATAAGGCGAAACCCAACGCCAGTGGCCGTAGCGATAGGGCGCCCAGTCGTGATAATTGTTGATGACCGTGACGTGCGGACGCCACACGTAGCCGAACTCGCCGGAATTAACCCAATCGCCGTAGGCATCCAGTTCTTCCGCGCCCCAGACGTAGTTGTCGTAGTAGCGTTCGCGGCGGTCGTAGCGCAGGCGCGAGGCGAGATGGCGTTCGCGTTCGTCAACCCATGTATCCCAGTCGTCGGATGAGCGCGCGGCGGAGAGTTCCCAGTCGCCGTCGGTCGCGCCATCGCTGTAGACGAGTTCGGCGGTGCGCCCGTCGCGCAGGGTGAAGCCGGAGGTTTCGGAATAGAGACGCGCGCGCCCGCCCTCGCGCACGGTGACGCGGACGTTGCCGTTCTGCGCCACGTCGAGACGATACGAACCCTTCTGTTCGGCGGCGAGAGTCGTCTTCGGGGCATCGATCTCGAAATACTCGCGGTCGTTGTCGAAGTTGGCGAGGCGCAGCGTCGCCGTGCCTTCCGGCAGGCTCAGCGCGACCCCTTCATCGCGCAGCGTCACGATGTCGAGCGTGGCGTATTCGCCGAGGCGCACGAAGTTGCGCGCGTCGATCTGAATTTCGAGGCGCGCGTCCGCGCCCGTGGCGAGGCGGTCGCCTTCCACGAGTGGGAGATTCAAAGTGGCCTTCTCCCAGTTCTTGCTGCCCGCCCGGCGCAAACTCACGTCGCCGCGAAGCATGCTGACGCGCACGACCCGCGCCGTCTCTTCGTAACCGGCGTCTTCTTCGTCAAGCGCGCTCGTCGTCGCCGGAGCAGCGGCGGCGTTGTGGTTGGGGGCGGCAAAAATGTCGGGGGTGTTGGCCGCGAGTGTGAAGAGGAGAAAAAGGGTTGCAAGTGGCATTCTAAGTAGCAGGGACGTTTTGCTGTAGCGCATGGCGCTGGCTCCTTTTTGAAACTGGACGGGACAAGAGAGAGAGAGTTTTCCTCAACCCGAGAGACGCGCATAGGAAAGAGAGCGTTACACTTTCTTAATCGAGCGCGACCGGAGAGAAAAGCTGTGCGAGGGCTTCAACCTTACGGATAGCAGGGCGCGAAGCAAAGCGCGTGCCCGCGTGCAGATGTGTCCGGACGCCGGAGCATATCACAACGTTTAGACGGGAAACCGCACGAACGCTTGAAATTCTCATCCGAGATAGTGCAGCCGCAGCACTATTTGGTATGCCCGCGTATGACTGACCTGACGCCTGCGTGCTCCCGGCCATTAAATTTTCGCACTCGAAATTTTTTTTACACCTTGAGAAATTTTTTCATCCGCATTTTTGCAGGATTTTTAGCGGGGTTTTGCCTTTCGCGCCCGGTAAAACTCAAGTTTTCCTCAAGTCTGTTTTTTATAGTGGCTTCAGTTCGGCGGGCTGGGGGGCTCGTCGAAGGTTTTGCGAGGGAAAGATGCCGGTCGCGTCTTGCCCGCTTCGGTTGAACCAAGGCTCGGATCATCGGGGAAGCGGGTAAGAGGCGAGGCATCTTAAGCGAAAGGTCGTCGTGAATTGCACGTCAGCAAAGGGGCATGACGGCTACACGCTTCTTCGCATAGTTGGCCGCCGGACGTTGGGGGACGTCCGGCGGCCTACTTTTTTCTGCGCCTGCCACACCGAACTATCGCCCCGCCTGCCCTCGCCTTAACTTGTGCAACTCGTTCGCGCTATCATGCGTCGGCCTCGATTCTCAAAAAGGGATATTTGTGCGATGAATAACCGGAAGAAGTTTTCCAGAGGAATTGTGAGTCTCCTCCTGTGCGTCCTCCTGCTCAGCCCTCTGACCAGCGTGCGCGGGCAGCAGGCACAGCCGCAGAGCGGTCGCGGCGTGGTGACGGGGACGGTCACGGATGCTTCCGGCGCGAGCGTGGCAGAGGCGCAGGTTTTTCTCGTCGGCGTGCAGCAGGCCGTCCTGAGCACGACGCAGACGGACGCCGGGGGGCGTTTCAATTTCGCGGACGTGGCCGCCGGAACTTACGAACTGCGCATCACGCGCAGAGGCTTCGACAATCGCCGTCTGCCCGCGAGAGTCTTAACGGGCGAGACGACCGAAGTGGCCGTCACGCTCGAAGTCAACGCGCTCGCCGAGCAGATCACCGTCACGGCGGA
>DASWNS010000414.1:0-4825 GCA_036399115.1 Pyrinomonadaceae bacterium
CGGCGTGGCCGAGCGGCAGCGTCTGGCAACTGCCGCGCAGGCGGCGGTGAAAGCGGCGCGCGAGAATCCCTCTGACTACGAGGCGCAGATGAACGCCGCGCGCGCTTCTTTTGAAACCAACCGTCTCGACGACGTGTTAGAATTTCTGCTGAGCGCAAACAAGCTGCAACCCGGTAATCTGGAGCCGGTCATCGCGCTCGGCAACGTCAACTATGATACGGGGAACTATCTCGCGGCGGAGAAGTGGTACACCGCCGCGCTCGCCAAGACGCCTGACGACATCAACGTGCGCACCGATCTCGGCCTCACCTTCCTCCTGCGCACTCCTCCCGATAACGAACGCGCGCTGGCTGAATTCCGCCGTTCGCTCGCCATAGACCCGAAGCACGAACCGACGCTGCAAAACATGGTCGTCGCGCTCACGCGCAAAGGCGACAAGATGGAAGCACGCGCCACGCTCGCCAAACTCGAAAGCGTCAATCCGGAGAATCCCGCGCTGCCGCAATTGCGCTCCGGCCTCGATACAGGCGGGGCAGCCGAAACAGAAGGCGCAGGCAAGAACAGCGCGGGCGGCAAGAGTTAGAATGCGTTCCACGAAAGCTACTTAATTTCAGTGCTGACCTCGCCGTCGCGCTTCGTCGCCGTTCGGGAGAATATCGTTGTCAGCCAGTGCCAACTGTGTTACAAGGAACGTCTTCTGCTCTCGTGCTCCAAATTTAACGGGCGACGCATTTGCTATTGTCACAGGATGAGCTTCGGCGGATTTTTCAGGCAGTCGGCGTGCGCCAGTTTCACGAATGACCGGCAGCGAAAGGACTAACGGGTTGCGACGCGCGGGTCTGTTTCGTCACACCATCAAAGATTTTCGCTTCATCACTTTGATCATCTTCGTGTCCATCACGGCGATGATCTGCGCCTACACGCGCGCCGCTTCGCAAAGCCCCGGCGCAGAGTTGGCGCAGCGGCGGAGCACAAGCCCGCAGACGCGTCGGCGCGCGCCCTCGCCCGCCCGCCCCCGCGTCGATTATTCGAGGTTCTCGCACGCGACCAAAGGCCACTTTGAAAACTGCGCCTCCTGCCATCGCATCACTTCGTTTGCGCAGCCCGACATACGCGACTACCCGGACCATCCTTCGTGCACCGAATGTCATCGTCAACAATTCTTTCGCGGCGCGCGTCCGGTCATCTGCTCGAACTGCCACACCGTCACTACGCCTCGCAGCGAAGCGCGCTTCAAGTTTCCGAAGGAAGAGGAGCCTTCGCAGTTCGCGGACATCTTCCCGCACGCGAGCCACATCAAGACCACTACGCTCTTACAATTCAAAAAAGTCGTCGGCGAAAAAGTAAATATTCAGGCGACCTGTATGTACTGTCATAAAGTTGACCAGACGACGCAGAAGCCACCAGCGGGCGCGCCCAAAGACGCCTTCCATGCGCCCGCCGGAACTCTTATGACCACGCCGACGAGCCACGTCACCTGCTTCCAATGCCACTGGCAGAAGGGCGTGGAGAACCGCGAACAGGAACCGCTCTCGAACGAGTGCAGCCGTTGCCATAAGAATCTGGCGAGGCCGCTCTTGCAAACCGCCGCTCTAACCGGCGCGCTCGCTGCGCCTGTTCCGCAGAGTGGAGCGCAAAGTAGAGCGAGCGTGGCGAAGCTCATTCCGGCAGTGGCGCAGGGAACTTCGGTCGCGCATAAAACTCTGACGCCGCCGCGCATCTCTCCGAAGTTCGTCCACGTGCTGAACCAGAGCGACATCGAATCAGACCCGCACCGGAAGAGGACGAACGACGAGGGCAAGCGCGTTGATATCACTTGCACGCAATGCCACGCCGGAGTGAGAAAGGCTGCGACGCTGGAGGCGATGCAGTTGAAGGTGAATCAGGTGCAACTGCCTTCGTGTTCGACCTCGGCCTGTCACACGGCGCTCTCCGGCACAGTCGGGTTGAAGCTCTCCGTGTTTCGTGAACTGAGAGAGCGCGGCAAAGATGCGAAGTTTGACTGCGCTCTGTGCCACGCGCCGCCCGTGAGTTTGAACCCGGAAGTTCCGTGCAGCCACTACAAGGCCGTGCTTGAGTCTGCGAAGAAAGAGAACGAGGCTCTGGAGAAAGCAGGGAAGAAACCGAGGAGCCTGACGGGCATCGAAGGACTCACCCCGCCGCGTTGCGCCGAACAACCGAAGAAGGAGGGCACTTAGACGAACGTGCGCTCGAAGGCTGTCGAAGAACAAACCGCGCAGCGGCAGAGCAACACCGCCGACGCTGCTACTGATGCTGCTGCCGCCCGCGCGCCGCGTCGCCGCGCACGGCGTGCGAGCGTGCAGCAAACGCTCGCGTTCGCAATTGTGATCGCGTGTGTGGCCGCGCTCGTCGCTCTCTCCGTTTTCAACCATCGCGCCGCCGCTTCCAATGCGTCCGTCGCGCCCGGTGCGCCCGCGTCATTCGAGCCGCCGCCGCCACAGGGAAGCGGCGTAGACTTTTCCAGGTTCCTGCACGGCAGCCCGCGCCACGCCTCGCTCGCCTGCGCCGCCTGTCACAAACGCGATGCGAACAACTCCGCGCGCCCCAACCTGCCCGGCCATAAAGCCTGTACCGATTGCCACCTCCCGCAGTTTGTCTCGAACAACATCCCGATGTGCGCCATCTGCCACACGGACGTGCAATCGGGCAATCCGCCCGTCAAAGGCTTTCCCTCGATACGCAGCTTCAACGCGAAGTTCGACCACGCGCAGCACAACACGGGCGCGGCGCGTCCGTCGAACGGCTGCGTCGCCTGTCACACGCCCGCCTCGCGTCGCAGCGCGGCGTTGACCATTCCCGCGGGCTTCAACGCGCATTCTCAGTGTTACACCTGTCACACGTCGAACGCGCAAAGCTCAGGGCGCGACATCGCTTCGTGCGGCGTCTGCCATTCGCTCGCCGCGCGCTACTTCCGCACTCCGACGAACGCACGCGCCTTTCGCGCCAGTTTCAGCCACGCCACGCATGGCGCACGCCAGCGTCTCGGCTGCAACGATTGCCACAATCTCCGCGCAGGTCTGGCGCAGTCGAGACAAGTTACCGCGCCCGCCGTCTCCCAACACTTCAACACGACGCGCGGCCAAAGCTGCATGAGTTGCCATAACGGGCGACGCGCTTTCGGCGACGCCGATTTCAACGACTGCAAGCGTTGCCACAAAGCCCAAACTTTTCGCATGGGCATCTGACGCACGCGCACGCTAAATTTTCGGGAAAGAAAATTGACATCGCGCGGGGGCGGTCTTATAGTGAATTCGCGTCGGCGAGCCTGCGAATTCGTCGCCGCCTCCAAGTTCAAACAAGTTCAAAGCACTGCCAAAGTTTTGTTAACGCTCTACACAAATTTTGCTATTTTCATCTCCCCTCGTGTCTCTAAAAAGATTGCCGCTACGTTAGAACCCACTTTGAAGGACGACCAGCCATGAAATTATTTTTAGTTCTTGCCGCTACTCTCTGCTTTGCCGCGATCACTCTGTCGGGTAACGTCGCATCGCTTGCAGCCCTGAGCAGCAAGGTGCAACCGAAAGAAGTGATTCTCGGTAAAGACGCTAAAGCGACGGGGCAGGGCAGCAAGTCTGTACTCTTCACGCACGATACGCACTCGCTGAAGAACTACAGCGCGGATGGTAAGTCCGTCATCGGTTGCGCCGAATGTCACCACACGGATCAACCGAAGTCTGCGCTCAAGGGCATACTCAAAACTTCCGAACGCGAAGAGATGCTGACGACCGCCTCTCTGGAGAAGGCCGACGCCAAACCCGTCAAGACTTGCCGCGAGTGCCACGCGCAGACAGACATCAAGCCCGCGGGCTGGCCTGCCAACCCGGAAGTCACCTATCCGGATGAATCCGATCCAATCACACTGACGAACGAGGAAGCCTATCACCGCAACTGCAACGTCTGCCACGACGCGGTCAAGAAGCGCGACCCGGCGACGAAAGCTCCCGTCACTTGTGTCCAATGCCACAACGGGAAATAAGCTCACACAGGGACAATCATTCAAGGGGGGGTGGAAACAGGAAGATGCGAAATTTAGTCTTAGCTCTCACATGTGGAGCCGCCTTGTGCGCCGCCGGTTGCGCCACATCGCCCGCCACAAACAACAGCAACGGCAACGCGGCGACGACGATTAGTAATCAATCGTCGCGCCCGTCGAACACCGGCCTTCCCCCAGTCTCTTCCGCGCACGGCGGCGACTCCCCGGTCGCGCCTCCCGCGACAGGTGCCGCCCCGAACAGTGCGGCCAGGCCGGGCATTGATACCGCCACGCTCGACGCCAAGATCGAGCGTGCCGAAGCGAAAGCTAAAGGTGGACAGCAGGCGGACAAGATCGCCGCCGCCGCCGCCCTCGTCGAGCGCGGCAACGTCTACCGAGATGCCGGGCAACCGGCGCTCTATAAATTTGCCCTCGGCGACTATCGCCGCGCCCTGCGCTACCAACCGGACAACACCGAAGCGCGTGAGAAGATGGAAGAGATCGTCGGCATCTATCAATCAATGGGTCGCCCCGTTCCGGAAAACGGCAACGAGCCATAAGCCTCTGCCTGCTACGCAAAACTACAAAGGCCGCATGCAGCAAATTGCATGCGGCCTTTGTAGTTTATGTGAGCAACTGTCTCGTGCGACGCACGAACTCAGCCGATCTTGATGCCGATGGCTTCGAGGAACTTGGTCGGGCGGTCGCCGCCAATCATGGCGAAGATGTAATCGTTCCGGATCGTCGTTTTCACTTCCTGCGTGCGCGCGTTCATCAGGACGACTTCATCGTCGCGTATCTCATTGATGGCCGTGCCGAAAAAGACCTTGA
>DASWNS010000415.1:0-4345 GCA_036399115.1 Pyrinomonadaceae bacterium
TGGTGACTCATCTCTCGGCTCACCATCCCAGGCGGCGTTTAAGTAATAGTCCACGAGCCTGGTCTTATCTTTCGGCATGAAATTCGTGTAGTGATCGCGCACGGTTCTGAGTGAGTCCTGGAGTATGTAAGCAGCCAACTCGTAGCTGCCCGTGAGTTGGATGACGAACGTCGCGAAAATATCCCTTACCGCATGTGGCCCATGCGGCTTCACACCCGGCACGCCCCGGTTCAGGTAGGGATTATGCGCGAGGTAATACATCGTGAGCAGCCGGTAACGCTTGTGGAATTGCGGCGCCCGCGTCACGGGGTAATCAGGTGTGTTGAAAAAGAAGACGTCGGATTCCGAGCCCTTAAGCAGGACGGGTCGGTGCTTATTGATGTACTCCTCGATCCACCCGTAAAGTCCATCCTTATCGGCTAGCACCTTTTCGTAGTCATGCTTCTTCTTGCTTCCGAAGAACGAGCTGTGTTTATTCTTAAACAGTTTCCGCGGTATTACTACGATCCACTTGTCACCCCTTTTCCGGAGGTGACCCTCGTTATCCTTACGGTACGTGAGTTCGCGAATGTTACGCGAACGCAACACCGTCGCTGTTAGTATCCTAACGGTCAGATAACTGCGGACGTGCCGCGCCGCCTTGATTGGGGCTAGTGCGGGATCCGGCATGTCGTTGAGGATGTTCTGTGCGAACGTCCGCAGGGCCAGGATCGGGTTCTGGTATGATGGGTGGTCGACGTCAAGGAGGGGGAGGATGAGTTCAAAGGGGTCTCGTTGTTCCTCGGCCACCTCTTCCACGGATTCCGCTAGACTCTTGTATTCGCCTAATGCCTCATCGCAGACGCTTTTCCAGTCACTTCTGGCGCGCTCTATGAAAGTCTCGTCTATGTAGCCTGGTATTGGCTTCAAGTTCATGGCAAGTTCCGGCTTCTGTCTGAGCCACCCGACCTCGAGTTCTAGATGCCCGATGATGTCATGGAGTATGTCCACATCAAAAAGGGAGTAGCTTTCTTCATCCTGCCCACCCTTTCGTTTACGCGCCTTCCATCGCAGCCAATCATCGATAAAGGCGGGCTGAGTAAGCATCGCCAATGTGAAAAGACCCTTGTCAAATCCGAGCCCGCGCAACCGAACGTCATCCGCGTTCAGGGGAAGGCTGAGGTATCCGAAGAATCCAAGCAGACTATTCTTACGTATCAGTACCGTCTGTTTAGACCATGAGCCTCTGCGCTTCATCCCGCGGGGAGGCAGGGTCGAACATTTGAATTCTTCTAAGTCTTTGAATTCTGCCTCGACGACCGACGGGAACTTACTAAGCGCGGTAATAATGCCTGTGTTAGCCCGGTGCCACCGCCCCCAGTCGGTCGTCGGTCGCACCAAGTTTTTTATTAGCTCGGTGAGCATCTCCGACCTCTCACCCTCTGCGCGCGTGTCGAAATCATCCGGCAATAGCGGCCGTAACAGCCCCCGCATCCTATGATCTCCGCGAATTTTTACTTCCTCGCCGTCGACCGTCAGGTACTCGGGATAAGCGGACGAGGGGAAATGCTTCGGGCGCGTTCTGATGACCCTGGAGGTCAGCGTGTCAGCCGTCAGCGACAGTGCCTCTTCCAGCCGCCGAACTTCCGGGAAGCTCTCGACGGCCGGAGTATTTATGCCGTTGAGCCACGCATTTAATTTGGAGATACTGACGCCTGCGGCGTCGGCGAGTTGTGCCGGACCCATCGCGGCTCGGTTCATGGCGCACTCCAGCGCTTTAATGAACGGCCTGGGCAACTCTTTCGTCCTACAGATGCGCAGATAGTAACAGTGCCAGCGTCGCATCTGGCCCGAGAAAGTATCACGCGTGGAGTCACTCTCGATTTGTTGCGTGAGGGAGCGGAGGGTCTCCTCAAATTTCTCGAGGAGTTCGACCCCTATCATGTCTTCTTCCCCGAACCCGGCCTGCCTGATGAGCTCGCCGGCGTGTAGCATGAAGTATCTAAGGCTTGATCGCGTATTATAACGTTGCTGATCCGCTAAGGGAGCACCTTTGAGCTCTTCTCTACGCCATTCACTGCCTGCTCTGAGCAGCTCCCCGTAACTTATCGAGCCCCAGCCATGGCTATCCGGGTAGACCTCTAATCCTACCTCTTTAATAGCCTGACGCAGGAGCCTCCCAACACCTGTTGACCTCGAAAAGCACGTAACAGGTATGTCTGAGTCACTGGATATTCTCTCCACGTCAGGGGTTCCGGCGCGCCCGGGGTTAACAGGAATTTTTTTCCCTTCCCGTTTTAAGCGGGCTGTATAGTCGCCGAACTTCTTCTCGTATTCTCGCTTTCTAGCCGAGCCGCCTCTACGATACTCAGCTGGTGTGAAGCCGATTTTTACGCTCCACTCAATGATTTTTTCACGTAAAGGAGGGACCCCTTCTAACTTGTGCGCAGGAATCCCGGTGCCGGTGGCAATACAATTTGCGCTATGCACGCCACGGGTTTTATGTGATTCAGGAACGCCTAGCCCCTCCGCCTCCCGTTTCTGAAAATAAACATCAAGCCGTGTGAAATATTGATCCAGGTGGGTAGTCATATAGCGCGAGCGGGACGGCCGCCGCCGAGCCTTGCTTTCCTGAGATGCCTTCTTTATTTCCATTTCGAAGTAAGGCCCGTACCCCGGGATTCTAAGTTGGTAGAAGTAAACTCCCTCATGCGGGCTCTGTTGTGGAGCGTTATCGCACACCAAACCGGCTGGCTAAGGCGACCGGCCGTTCCGGGCACACTTATCCCTCGCCCTGAGAGGACGCGTCGTTATCCTGAGCGAGCAGACTGTTACCGGCGGAATTTAGGCCGCACTAATCCGTAGCGCGCCTTACAAGCGCACTTCAAAAATCATGGATTCTACGATTGATACGAAGGGTCTGCCGTTACGATCGTTCGCCCGTGTCCTATGCCTTGAGGCATCGCGAGCTAACCGATTAATTAGTCATGAGCCGCCTTGTGACGCGCGAAATATAGCCACTTGCTCAAAAGCTGTCAACAGAAAAACCTCTTTTATTATAAGCATTTAACGACGCTATGCGTCTTCTAAGCAGGTGGGCGGGACACAACGAGGATGCTGTGGGGGGTTTTTAAACCCCCCACAGCATGGTCGGCTGTGGGTTTAAAAACCCCCCACGTTAGGGTCGGCTGTGGGGGGTGTAAAAACCCCCCACGTTAGAGTCGGCTGTGGGTTTAAAAACCCCCCACGGGTGGATACATCGTTGGGGGGTTTTTACACCCCCCACAGAGATTAAGGCGTTGAGCCCATCACTGATAAATAACTTACGGCAGTGCTGTCACTGGCCCCTGCTCGTGACAAGGCCCGAAGATCGTCGGGCCTAACGACTCGAACGGTCTTACCTGTCTGCCCCAACGCCTTGTTATGCCCGCCGCCGCGCGGTTGGAATTCAGGTCGGCCTCGCTGACCGATCAGGTGCCGGACAAGGATAGTCGTATAGGAGTTTCGACGGACGTCGGATGCGGCCGGTTCAGCTTCAGCAACTTCCCCTGTTAAACTAACTAACCCGCCGTACGTTATTCGGATTACCCGCCGAAGCCATTGCATGCCCGGAGTGCCGCTGCTTCGGAGTTGCTCAAGCTAGCAAGCCCTGACTCTCAGCACCTCGTCGAGCCGCGTGGTGTAGCGGCCGGAGAGCTGAGTTCGCCTCATCTCCCACGCACAGGCATTCCCCATCGCCAGCGGGCGCACGGTGTGACGGCCGTGCTTGCGGTTGATCCGGTCTACAGCCTCCATGAGCCGCAGGCGCCGTTCGTCGTCCATGCGAAGCACCAAACTCTGCTGCCTTTGGGTGTCGGCCACTATGTCTGTGAGGAACACCCCCGCCTTCTGGTAGACGAAGCCCGGCTTGTAGACGCGGCCGAGCAGGGCCCGCGCCGCCCCGGCCAGCGCCGGCGTGTAGGAAGTCGGGAAGGGGAGCCGCCAGCTCGCCACCGCCGAGTAGATCGCTTCGGGGTTCTGGCGGAAGCGGGACGTGGAGACGAACACGGTGAGGTGTGAGGCGGCCAGCCGCTGCCTCCGCAGCTTCTCACCCCCGCGCGCGCAGTGCATAGCCACCGCCTCGCCCAGGTCCTCGACCGTCGTGACGGGTCTGCCGAAGGAGCGCGAGCAACATAGCCCTTTGCGCGGCTTCTCGAAGACCTCAAGCGGCAGGCAGGGTATGCCGCGCAACTCCCACACGAGCCGCAGCCCTTTGATTGTGAGATGCTTCCTCACCCACGCGTCCGGACAGCGCTTCAGCTCCAGCGCCGTCTCGATTCTCTGTTTGCGCAGGATAGGCGGCAGCCCCGAGGCTTCCCACAGGTCG
>DASWNS010000416.1:0-8215 GCA_036399115.1 Pyrinomonadaceae bacterium
CGAGAGTGCGGATAGCTCCACAGGCGGGGCTGTAATGATTGGATAACGGTCAGCTAGAGAGGTTCGGCTTACCATGTTCGGTCTTAGGTCTTGTCCTAACCGATAACCCTTGGCTTGGCTAAATGAAGGGAGTGCAATTACCAACATAATGAGAACAAAAAACTTTCTCATCTGACAGCTCCTTTCGGCCTATGTCCTTGTTGGTAATTTCTACCTATCCCACTATTCTGTCAATCAACAAAACAGGTAAAAGAATCACGTCTTATTGTAGAACTTGGACGCCGCCTGACATCAAGTTTGAAGTGCAACACTGACTAAAACTCGTTGAAGCATTCCAGCGGTGTCCTGAACCCGAGCCGCTTCGGTGGTCGCGTGTTGAGCTTGAGAAGTGTGCTACTCGGAAAGTTCCTCCTCAACAACCAGAACATAGAAGGTTCCATCATACTGTTCGCGCAAGGTCGTATCGAAATAGATAGCTGTGTTGAGAGCATTATAGATTACCCCTTTATACTTTTTATCACGAAACCTGATCATGAATACCGGATCACCGGCGTATGCAAGAATGCAGCAGCTTGCCTGCTCAATACTCGCGCCATTATCAGTCAGGCGACTTTGAATAAGCTCGAACATACTTTCGCCCTTTTTTCTTTTCGCTCTGATGAAAACATACTGATGCCCCTTAGCGAGCCGGTCAGGCAGCGTCTTGCCAGACAACTCTTCTTTGGGAATATGTGGTAGCGCAGACGGATCGAACCCACCTTCGCCTATCCCGACATATGTGAAATCAAAGAGAGTTTTAAGAGCAGCAGGTTCAGTCGTATTATTCTGATGGTTGCTAGCGAAGATGAAGGTGACGCAACCTACAATCAAAAGTAGAAGGGCAAGCGGGGTTGCCGAATGCCGACATGGAAAGCCGTGCCATTTTAGCTTCATAACTCTCACCTCAACCTTTCGGAGAACCACTAAAACTTTCGCGCCGGTTTATTTTGGATATTGCGCACTTTATTTTCAAAGTTGATGGCCATGGGTTCACCGCCTTCGTGCTTCTCCGATATTCTACCCAGACTAAATGCGTGTTTGGCATGGGAGAGTTCGTGACCAAGGATTATACTAAGCGTAAGCTGGTCATCCTGCCCACCTTCCATCGCATCCCCAGGGTAGGTACCATAATTGCCATCCCTGCTACGAACGATTTTAATGCCGGTTTCTCCGCCGAACTTTCCAGTGATTCCCGGTGTTGACGTTAGGGATGCTCCGAACTTCCCTAGATTCACGACGTCTCCCCTCTCCTCGGTGATTTTACCCGCGTCTGCAAAGCCGATCGAGACGGTCTTTTCATCTTTGATTATAGCGCCGAAGTCAGCCGCTACATCGTTGATCTGCTCGAATGCCGGAGCCTTTCCTCCATCCATACCGGTATAAACGCCCACGTAGTAGTCTGTCCTGATTACATTACCCCCACTATCTTTTATTTCACATGGATTGATGTATAAGTACCTTGCGGCCTTTTCACCTACAGCATCCTGTAATGCTTTGAGCATGGCTGCCCGCTCTTCAGCAGTGCCTTCCAGTCGTATAGACTCACCGGTGGGATCAACAAAAACCAGAGGATTGTTACTCACATAAGCATAAAGGTTAAATCTTTGAGGGTCTGTTATCATCTCAGCTTGCATAAAGAGGGGATCGATGCTCGTGAACCTCCCTTGCGCACTCGCATAGTAGCGCGCCTGCGCGAAGTCTAACCTCGTCTCATCGTCCCGCTCATAGCCGGTGAACTGTTGCCTGACATGATCCCCCGCATAACCCTCCCCGCTCGTCCTCCCGCCTTGGTTCGTCAGTTCCTCCCCGAAAGGTAAATAATCATGCCGCTTAATCTTATCCAGATTCCCCGACAGGTCTACCACCATGCGCGGCGTGCCCAGATGATCCGTCACTAACCATTTAAGGTCAGCCTGCCCGCCCTGCGCCGTGATAGTCGCCGCCAGCCCCGTGCTGTCGCTGTCATACGTGCCGTTGGCCCCCACCCCGACCGAGAACTCCACCGTGTCGCCCGCCGCCACCGTGCGCGTCACGGAGAAGGGAGCCTGCGCGCCGTGGCCGTTGACCGCGCCGCCGAAGATCGTCGCCCCGTTATGCGCTACGATGGCATCGGAGGTCGTGCCGTAAGTGTCGATGCCCTGAAAGCGTCCGGAGATGGTGTAAGTGTCGGGCGCAGGCGCAGTCCAGCGCACGACGCTGCGCTCGCCGCTCGCGCCCGGATGCAGGTTGAGCGTGTCGGGCGGCTGCACCACAGTCGAAGCGTTCACGTAGGGATAATTCGAGGCGGTGTTGTTCTTAGTCACCATCGGGCAGCAGGCCTGACCGGGCAGCGCCCAGGTGTTGGTTCCCGCGCCGAAGTAGGTCGAGGTGCCCATCAGGAGCGTGAACGCGCCGCCCGCAGGCTTGTAGCCGTAGCTCCATGCCCCGGTCGGGTTCTGCGATGCTGAGAAGGCGGAGACGGCGTTATGGTTAGCCGCCGCAGAGGCGGGCGCGGTGGCCGTCACCAGCAACTCGCCGTTTCTGTATCCGTACTCTTTCTGCGGCGACGTGGGAGCGGCGTTTGCGGCGTACTCTGCGAGCAACTCCGAGTCGAAGCCGTAGACCTGCCAGACGGCCGCCTCGTTGCTGTTCTGCCGGCGCACGCGCTTGCCCGCCGCGTCGTAGGTGTAATAACTCGAACTGTTGATGCCGATGACGGCGCTCGTCATGCGGTTCTCCGCGTCATAGGTGCGGTCCCCCCTGCCCGTGTAGCTGTCATGGTTCAGGTTGCCCGCCTGGTCATAGGCCATCACGCCCATCTGCCCGCCCGGCACGCCCAGACGGTTGGTCTGAGCGTCGACCGTAAATTCCCGGCGCATCTCCGGCGGGAGCGTCTGCGTCGTCGTACTCTGATTGATCCTGCGGTTGCCCCAACGGTCGTACTGGTAGCCCTGCTGAAACTGGAATCCCTCGTTGAGCCGCGACTCCTGCACGAGCGTCAGACGGTTGAGCGAGTCGTAAGAATAGCCCTGCTGATAACTGGTGCCGGAGGTGACTTCATCGTTTGCGACCGTGAAAGGCACCCAGTTCTGCTGCGACACCAGGTTGCCGTTATTCGCGGTCGTGCCGTAGTCGAAGATGAGCGCGCCGCGGTTCCAGTTGAAGTAGGCGGCCTGCCGCGACAGCGTGCTCAGGCGCACGGCGGTCTTCTGCCCGCGCGCGTTGTACTCCAGTTTATTGTAGAGCGGCGTCTGGGTGGCGAACTGTTCCTGGAGCAGGCGGCTCGCTTCGTCGTACTCGATATTCGTGGAGTAGGTGCGCGGCGTGCCGTCGCCGAGGTTGCCGTTGAACTGCTTGAGCCTGCCCGCCATGTCGAACTGGGTGTAGTTGACTGTGCGGGTGGACGGGTAAGTCTGCTTCGTGACGTTGCCTATCAAGTCGTAAGTGCGCGAGTAGGTGTAAGCCGGTCGCCAACCCGTCCCTGCCAGGTAAAACTCGGTCTGGCCCGACGTGGGCCGCCCCATCGGGTCGTAAGCATTCACATAGTTGAGCGTGCCCGATGTGCTCGACTCGTAGTCGGCGTAGAAACGGCCACGCCCGTTCGTCGGCGCGAAATCAGATGTGCGCAGGGTGAATGGAGTGCCGTTGTTGTATGTGGTCTGCTTGAGACGGTTGATGTTGTCATACTCGTTGGTGGCCGTGACATGCACGCCCATGCTCACGAGCCGGGAATCGGTGCGCGCAGTCAGGTTGCCGTTGGCGTCGTATGAGTAAGCCGATGACCACCCGTTGTTGCCCGTCAAAGGGTCGGTCAGCGGTGCCACGTTCGAGGGGTGGGTGATCACGCCCTGCTCCGTGTTCTTCGCCCGCACGAGACGCCCTAATGAATCATACATGAAGAAGCGGAGCTGCCCGCCCTGATCCACTTTGCGCAGGTTCCCCAGCACGTCGTACAGATAACTCGTCTGGTAGGCCAGCCCCGCAGGGTCTTCGACGACCTGCGTCAACCTGCCGAGCGCGTCCGTCACGCTCCTCCTGACCTTGCCCGACTGGTCCGTGACCGTCACCTGCACGCCGCTGTAGCTGGTACTCACCACCGCGCTGTCCGGGGTCGTCACCGTCAAGACCCGCCCGAGCGCGTCATACGCCGTCGTAGTCCAACGTCCGGAGGGGTTGATGGCCGATCCCACGCCCGCGCTGAGGTACGGGTTCGAGACGCGCCACACCCGCCCCATCGCGTCGTACTGGGTATCGGTAGTGCTCGACTGGCTGCCTTCCGACCGGAAGGAGCGCACGCTTCTCCCCAGCCCGTCGAAGTAATCGTAACCGTCTGTGGTCTGCGTCGCGTTGATGGCCGTGCGGGTGCGGACATAATCGCCGTAAGCGTTACGCCCGTATTCATAAGCCGTCCACCCGCCGTCGGGCTGTTCCACCTTACGCAGCCTGTCGAGCGCGTCCCGGACGACGTTGCCGTATTGGTCATGGTAAGTGTACTTGAGAACGGTCGTCTTAGAGTTGGCATCCGTGGTGGAAGTGATCTTACCCGTCGAGAAATCATAGGCCATCCACGATTCCAGCGGAGTGTTGGTGGCGCGGTTATTCGTCGGGTCTGGAACGGAAGATTTTGTGTGCGTGGGGTAGGCGTAGTGGTAAGCGGAAGAATATTCCACCTCCGACACGTTGCCTTTAGCGTCCCACGCGTAACGAGGGTTGCCGACCTGATCGTAGCGGGCGTGCGTCTCTATCCAGCTATTCGAGGTGTCGAGCCAACTCCTCGTCGTCGTCACATTCCCGCGCACATTTGTGCCCGGGTCTGTCCAGCCCACGACCGCCCCGTAGGAGGGTAAGAGAGAGTAGGCCGCCTCGTCGTACTTCACCTCGCTCTGCGCGACGACTGTGTTAACTGTGTTAGCGGCAGTCTTGACACGCGTCGAAGAGGGCAGCCCGACCATGTTGCGCGCGCGGTAAGCATCCCGCGTCGCAGCCGAGATGTTCGCGTCGTTGACCAGATAGGTCGTCTCGTCCGTGCGCAGGAGTGTCCCACCAGGTATCTCACCTATCGCGCCTGTCTGCGCCGTCGTTTGATCAACTGATGAGTAGTCGTAGCTATGCTTCGCCGTCACGTTCAGGTCGGCGTCATAGACCATCATCGTGGTGGAGGAGAGCGCGGTCCCGCCCGTGTCCAGAATGAGACCTACGGTTTTAGTCACGTGCGGGTCGCGCGGGCGGGTGCTGCCCGAAGGCGTAATCGTTGACCATCCCGTCAGCGTGCGCCGCAACATCTGGTTCGACGAGTTATAGACGCGCTCGTCATAGCTCATCCCCGCCAAAGGCGTCTCGAAGCCGTACTGCGTGCCGAAGCTGTTGGCATATATCAGCCGCTCGGAGCGTGTGCCGTCCGGCTCCGTCGTCGTCGCCGTCGCGAAGCCCGTGCTCTTCGTGATGGAGTACGACCAGTGATGTGTCGCCTCCTCGACGCCCGTCCCGCTCGGGCTGACCCAGCGTTCGATGACTCCGCGGTTTGACTAGCTGTAGGGCGAGATGGCGCGGCTGAGCGAGGCCACCGCCGCATAGCTGTACCGCTCGTAGCCACCGCCGGGAGCGATCATCTGTTCGATCTCGCCCCAGACGTTGTACTTGAAGTCGTAAAACTGCCCGTTCGGCAGTTCGATCTTCGCCAGCACTACGGGGTTGAAGGCCACGGGGTTGCCGCCCGCACCCGTCGGGGTGCAGACGTGTACGTTATTGCCGCCGCTCGTGAACAGGTAGGGCGAAATCGACTGGTAGGTGGTGGGCGACACGCAGCGCGTGTTCGAGACATAGCTCAGCGCGCCGGAGACGCGCAGGGCATCGGCCAGCAACTTCCAGTGGAGCTTGTATATTAAAGGCTGCCCGTTGATTCCCGGCACTTGATACGGTCGTACTTCGTTGGCTTGCGGATCAAGGAAGAGGGGATTGGTGATGGTGCGTCCGAGCGTGTCCGTCCACACGCCTGTGCCCATGTTGTAGGTCATCGTATTGCCGTGCCGGTCGATGTAGGTCGTCCCCCAACTCCTTTCCTGAGCGTGGCCGTAGCGCGTAACAGTCTGCCGCGCGCCGAAGTGGTAGCGGCCTCCGTCTGGCAGGTAGAGCACGCCCGTGTCGCTATTCGCGTCGTAATCGTAGCGCGTGCGCGAGCCGTCCACCGCGTAATACATGCCGGAGAAGTCGTAGACCGGGTTGTCGAGGGGAAAACCGGGCGTCTGGTCATCTTTACGCAGTTCGTGGCTGGAGCCGTCTGGCAGGTGCAGGTGGATGCGCCGCACGTAGTAGCCATAGCTTTCCTGATCGTCGATGCCCCCGCCGAGCGGCTGTCCGGTCGAGCCGAACAGTTGCTCCTCGCCCGTGAACTCGATGCGCGGTGGTTCAAGGCTGCTCGTCCAACCGGCCATCGAGTTCTCGGAGTACTTGGGGTAAGCCCACGTGTGCTTGATGCCGCCCGTATTGGTGAAAGGCGCGCCGCCTTCCAGCCGCCACAGCTTCGACGAGTAGCGCAGGGAGATGGGCAGAGATGCTCCGGCGCGTCCCGGCACACCGCCGAGCGGCACGGAGAGGCTCATCCCGAGGGTCGAGGGGTCAACGCGCGCGCATCGGCTTTGAGCGCCTGGTCGGGCTTATTCTTGTTGTACTCCTGCGCCGCCGCAGAGAGCGCCAAGCAGAGCACAACAGCGAGCGCGGAGGATAAGCGCAGGACGCGACGACCTACAACGGCGATAGAGGCGGTGGAGGCGTTGAGCATGCCGACAGGATTTCTGAACAGGTGAGGGGACTGAGTAGGGCGCATCGGAAACATGACCTCGTGAGGGGTACGGATGAAAGCCGTCCAAGTTGGTCTGCAGGATAAGCCGCGGGTGCAGAGAGAGAGAGTCGCCTGCTTCAGCGCGCGTCCGGCCTGACGGCTCTCATGCGCGCCATCAACTCGCGCATCACCTGTGCCGCACGGCGCTGCTGCGGGTCGCGCTGCGTCTTTTGTATCTCTCTCTCGTAATGTGTGTAATCGGGCCGGTTTCGGTCTATATCGGCGAAGAGGGAAGCGGCGGGTTCGCCGAACTCGATGCCCGTCGGCTCCCAGACTTCGCGCCTTATCGCCGAGTGCTCGACCCGCCTGACGAGCAGGCCCCCAAGCGCGGGCGCATGGAACTCCTCCTTGTAGGCCGCCTCGTCCTCCCCCACTGTGCGCATGACGAGTGCGCGCTGTCCGCGCACGTCCTCCTCGCGGTCGAAGCGCGGGTCGGAGCGCAGGGCTGCCTCCACATCTTCTGACCGCTCGTCGCTCTGGGATGCGACGAAGACGAGCCGCCCCTGCGTTTCGTCGAGGCGGAAGAGGCCGAGCCCAACGTAACCATAGTAGGTTTCAACGTGGCCGGCAGCATCCTCGCGCGCCGGGTAAATCTGGACGAGCTTGTAGAGGCCGTCAGAGCGTTGGTATCGAGTGGTGGTGCGCAGCAGGCGCGAGTGCCCGTCGGCGGAAGTCTCGGTGCGCTCCCATGAAATGGTGAAGGCTGACGGGCTGATTGATTGCAGGGCCGGCGGCGCACCACTTGATGGCTCACGCGCGTCGCGTCCGGCGCCGCTCGCGGCTGCGGGGTCGTTTTCTGCCGACGGCAGCGAGGCTGGAGACAGAAGCATCGCCTCCTCTTGTCCTCGCTGACGCGCCAGTGCCGACCACACGGTGAGCGAGCCGACTATCGCGGCCGACAGGATGAGCGAGACAAAGATGGCCGTCAGGCGCGCCCGAGGGATGGCGGGAATGTATTTGCGATCAGACATAGTCTTTTTACTTCGGAGGCGGTTTAACTGCTGACATGGGTGAGGGGAATGTTCCTTCGGAGATTCCACGGCCGTGTCGGCGCAGTGATTAACACCTACGCCGGATGTCGGAGCATGAGTCGGCTACCGGATGAAAAAGTGATGGACGGGATAATGACGCCGCCGTCAATTTTCGTTTGTGGGTTGAAAGTGGCAGCGGTTGAGGCCCCGCAGCATCGGGCGCGAGAAACGAAAGTGGAGAATAAGAGACGGCGATATATTTGTCAATTTGTGCCGGATCTGGGGATTGCCTAAATTAGACCTGATGATGATATAAGACTCGACATGCATCAATGTCCTCATTGCCACAGTAGCGAGCGCCAAGTGAAATCAGGCTTTAACCGCACCG
>DASWNS010000417.1:0-13276 GCA_036399115.1 Pyrinomonadaceae bacterium
TTTTCTATTCACGATTGACGATTCACGATTCACGGCTTTTCGACGATTTACGGAGGTTAACATTTGTCTGCACCGAACATCGAAACAATCGTCAGTCTGGCGAAGCGACGCGGCTTCGTGTTTCCCTCTTCGGAGATTTACGGCGGCCTGGGGAGCGCTTGGGACTACGGCCCGCTCGGCGTCGAACTCTGCAACAACGTCAAACGCGCGTGGTGGCGTTGGATGGTTCACGAGCGCGACGACATGGAAGGACTCGATTCCTCCATCATCCTCAACCGCTCCGTCTGGAAATATTCGGGGCACGAAGAGACGTTCAGCGATCCGCTCGTCGATTGCAAAGAGTGCAACAGCCGTTTTCGTGCCGACAAACTTGAATTCGACGGCGCGGCTCACGCTAATGTCGAGGCCGCGCTTCGAGCAGGACAAGTTAAATGTCCGAACTGTGGCTCGACTAAACTAACCGAGCCGCGCCCTTTCAACCTGATGTTTCGCACGCAACTCGGCGCGGCGTCGGCGGAAGACGACCCGAACGCGCTCGCCTACCTGCGTCCCGAAACGGCGCAGGGCATCTTCATCAATTTTCATCTCGTGCAGCAGACGATGCGGCGCAAAGTTCCGTTCGGCATCGCGCAGATCGGAAAATCGTTTCGTAACGAAGTGACGCCCGGCAACTTCATCTTCCGCACACGCGAGTTTGAGCAGATGGAGATGGAATACTTCGTGCGTCCCGGCGAAGACGAAGCCGTGCATCAGGAGTGGATCGACAACTGCTTCAACTGGTACGTGTCGCTCGGCCTCAGCCGCGACAACCTGCGTCTCTACGAGCAGCCGAAAGAGGAACTCGCGCACTACGCCAAGCGCACCGTCGATATTCATTATCGTTTCTTCCCCGAACGCGCCGAAGAAGAGCGACACTGGGACGAACTGATGGGCATCGCCAATCGCACCGACTTCGACCTGCGCGCGCACTCGAAGAACCCTGTGGACGCGGAAGGCAAACGCCTCAACCCCGATTCGACCGAAGACCTCTCCTATTTCGACGAGGCGCGCAAGGAGCGTTATTACCCTTACGTCATCGAGCCTGCGGCGGGCGTCAATCGCTCCGTGCTCGCCTTCCTGATGGACGCCTACTCCGAGCGCACGAACGATAAGGGCGAGACGCGCGTGATCCTGAAACTCCATCCCGAACTCGCGCCGATCAAGGTGGCCGTGTTGCCGCTCGCCAAAAACAAGCCGGAGATCGTCCGTCTGGCGAAAGCGATCAAGCGCACGCTGCAACCCTCGATGCGCGCCGTCTACGACGACACGGGCGGCATCGGCAAACTCTACGCGCGGCAGGACGAGACGGGCACGCCCTTCTGCGTCACCGTCGATCATCAATCGCTCGAAGACGAAGCCGTGACCGTGCGCGACCGCGACACCTGGGAGCAGGAGCGCGTCAAGGTGTCGGACTTGCAAGAGCACTTACGGAAGCGGCTCGTTTAGAATTTCAGTCAAGCGTATGTCAAGGTTTCGAGTGCTGATCAACGGAAGGAACTTTCTACTCGACTTCGACGGTCAAGCACGGAGAGTAGGTTTCTACGCGACGCGGACAGTTGAAGCCGCGACAGCCGACGAAGCGGAGTCTGCCGCCGTCGAGTTGCTCAGGAGCGACGAGCTTTTGCGGCAGAGTACGCTCAACGAACAGACCGACCCGCCGATGATGTACGTTGAAGAAATCGTAGAAGTCAGGCGTCGCAAGAAGGGCGAAGACGCAAACACAGGGTTCTCTTTCTATAACGAATCCGAATAACAAGAGATGGCAATTAGAAAACAGAACACGCAGCGCACGGACGCGCGTTTGCTGCTCGAATCGGACGAGCCGGTAGAGTTGCCGCCCGCCGAGATCGAAGAGAGCGCGGTCATCGTGCAGTTCGACAATGTGAAACCGTTCATTCCCGAACTGCTCGAAACCCTGCGCGAGGGCACCATCGCCGAACTCGTCCCCGTCATGCTCGACGGCTCGACCTTCGCCATCCACACGCGCACCCGCACCTTCTGGGTCAAACTCTGGCACGCCAACAACAGCGAAGGCGATCTCTCGCGCATCGAACGCGCGCAGGTGCTCAGTTGCCTGCCGTCCACGCGCGGCCTGCAAGTCATCGTCGGCGAAGAGGACGAGGAAGATTTTGCCGACGAAGAGTTTGACGAGGACGACTTCGACGAGACGGACGACACGGACGAAGGCGGCGCGCCCGTCAACCCGCAACCTGAAACCTGAACCACAAGTCTCGCGCCTTAGTCTCAAGCCTTCCGCACGATGAATAGAGTTCCCGCTAAAATTGGTGCGCTCGCGGTCGCCGTGCGTGAGGCGGGCGGGCGCGCTCTGCTCGTCGGCGGTTGCGTGCGCGACGAGTTGATGGGGCGCGAGCCGAAGGATTGGGACGTGGAAGTTTACGGCGTCGAACCGTCAGCCTTGCGCGCGCTGCTGGAAAAGTTCGGGCGCGTGGATGCGGTCGGCGAAGCCTTCACGGTCTACAAACTCGGGCACGACCTCGATGTCTCGCTCCCGCGCCGCGAAAGAAAAGAGGGGCGCGGCCATCGCGGTTTCGTCATCGAAGGCGACCCTACGATGTCCGTCGCCGAAGCCGCGCGCCGCCGCGACTTCACCATCAACGCCATCCTCCAAGACCCGCTCACGGGCGAGACGCTCGATCCATACGACGGGCAGGTTGATCTCCGACGCCGCACCTTGCGCGCCGTCTCGCGCGAGACGTTTGCCGAAGACTCCCTGCGCGTGCTGCGCGCGGCGCAACTCGCGGCGCGCTTCGACTTCGACATCGAGGCGGAGACGGTCGAGTTGTGCCGCACGATTGATCTCTCGGACTTGCCTGCGGAGCGCGTCTGGGGCGAGTTGGAAAAGTTGCTCTTGCGCGCCGCGCGCCCGTCGGTCGGGTTCCGTTGGCTCGCGCGTCTGAACGCCACGCCGCAACTGTTTCCCGAAATTCAAGCTCTCTCCGGCGTGCCGCAGGAGTACGACTGGCACCCCGAAGGCGATGTTGACGTGCACACGTGGCTGACGATTGATCGCGCACGCGAATTGATCGACGACCTGCCTTATGCGAAAGGCGTGACGGTGATGCTCGCCGCGCTCTGCCACGATTTCGGCAAGCCCGCGACGACCGAGTTTGTCGAAGGGCGCACGCGCTCGCGCGGCCACGACGAAGCGGGTGTCGCGCCGACCAACGCGTTTCTGGATCGTCTGAAAATCTTCACGCTCGATGGCTACGACGTGCGCGCGCAGGTCTGCGAACTCGTGCGGGCGCATCTCAAGCCGGGCGAGTTTTACCATAAGCGCGCGGAAGTTTCCGAGGGCGCGTTCCGGCGTCTGGCGCGTCGCTGCGAACTCGATCTGCTGTACCGCGTCGCACGCGCAGACACCCTTGGGCGCAACGCCGATTGGGTTCCGCGCGAGCGTTGGTTCGATGCCGTGCCGCAGGAGTGGTTTATCGCGCGTGCGCGTGAATTGGCCGTCGAAGAACGACCGCCCGCGCCCCTCCTTCTCGGACGGCACCTGCTCGCGCTCGGCCTTAAGCCTTCGCCGCGCATCGGCGAGATCACGCGCGCCGTCTACGAGATGCAACTCGACGGGCGCGTCCGCACGCTCGAAGAAGCAGAAGCGGCGGCGCGCGATCTGCTCGGCGGTTAGACCGCGCCGGGCGCATCTTCGAGCGGCGCGCGGCAAACGCTCCGGCGGCCTTAAATATTCTCCTCCGGCACGCCTGCGACGGAAGCTATGTTTCTCGATAAATGAGTTGACAAGGTTAGGGTCTTGCCTTAGTCTGCCCGCGTTGAAGGTTACCGGCCAGATTCGCTCGCGGGCATGATCCTCATCAAACACTCACCACAGGGCTTGAGGGATGCGGCTTCAGGAGGTTCGCGAAGCGCCTGTTAACCAGCACCGACAGGTTGCCCGCCCTTTCGGGCAACGCCGAACAGCGGCTCGCCGCCGCCCTGCACCGTTCGCTTCACATCTTCGAGTTTCCCGCCGGTCGCCGAGGGAGACGATCTGCGTCCGGGGCTAAAGCTAAGGTCGCGCACATCACTCATGCAGGTCTGTCTTTCCTGCTGCCTTAATCTGCAACGTTGTTCCGCAAACGCTGACATTCAAAAACTCTCACCACCGGAGGTAAGTATGCCATGATCAATATGCAAGTTATTCAGGAGACGGAGAAGCGTTATTCTGAACGGAAAAGCCCGCGCGATGCGACCGCCCGTAAGATTGAAACCAAACCGCTGCACCAGATTGACGAGCCGGAGCGCGTGGAAAAGCGCATGGAGCGGCTCGGCGTCGCCCCGGAAACGGCGCGTGCGTTCTCCGTCGGCGAGGTTGTGTCCAGAGAGAGCGTGCCGCCGGAGGGCGTAACGGACATCGAGGGCGCGGCTATGGAGCGGATTCTGGGGCGCAGCGATCTGCTGAGCATCAGTTATCTCGAACAGGGCGTGGCGGTTTCGCGTTCGATAGGGCGCGTACGCATCCGCAACGACCGTGGGCGCGTGGTGGGCTACGGCACGGGGTTCATGGTTTCACCGCGCCTGCTGCTCACCAACAACCACGTCCTGCGCAACACGCAGGAAGCCTCTTTCAGTCAGGTGGAGTTTAACTTTCAAGACGGGCTTGACGGTCGCCCGCTCTCGTCCATCGTCTTCGACCTCGACCCCGCCACCTTTTTCATCACCGACCGCGCGCTCGATTTCAGCGTAGTGGCGGTGCGCGATCAATCCTCCGGCGCGGCCTCTCTCGCTTCCTTCGGATGGAGCCGACTGATCGAGGCCGAGGGCAAGATTCTGCTCGGAGAGTATGCCAGCATCATCCAGCACCCGAACGGGGAACCGAAGCAACTCGCCCTGCGCGAGAATCAGGTCATCGACCTGTTAGACAACTTTCTTCACTACAAGACGGACACGTCGCCGGGTTCGTCCGGCTCCGCCGTCTTCAACGATCAGTGGGAAGTGGTGGCGCTGCACCACTCCGGCGTCCCGCAGCGCGATACGCAGAGGCGTATTCTCTCGACGAGCGGCGCTCTATGGACGGAAGACATGGGCGAGCAGAAAGTCGCCTGGATAGCGAACGAGGGCGTGCGAATCAGCCGCATCGTCAAGCACATCAAGAACCAGAATCTCTCTACGGCGCAACGCCAGTTAAGAACCGAGATGTTTGAAACCGCGCCGCCGCCTCTCTCGCTCCGCCGCGACGAGGTATCTTCGCCGCAAACCGTGAACCGTCCGGGCGAGGTCGCCGTCTCTTCGTCGCCGTCGAGTCCGGCCAACATGTCCTGGACCTTCCCTTTCACGATCAGCGTCCAACTCACACCCTCCGGCGTGGCCGCGCAGGTCGATCAGTCAGGCGTGAGCGCGGGCGCGGTGTCGCCGTCCGCTCCCGTCGTGCGCGATGAAAGACCGTCGGACGACCCGGACTTGCGCGAGGCGCTGGCCGAACTCGAAGCGGCGCGCGCCAGACCCTATTACGACGAGACGCGCGACCGCAAGGATCGCACCACCTACTATAAAGGTCTGCCGGGGACGCTCGCGCCCGCCAACCTCTATGCGGCCTTGAACGAACTGTTGACCTCGACACACGCGAACAAACCCAAGTATCAACCTTCCAGACACGTCTACCCGTGGGTTGATCTCCAGCCCAATCTGAAACTTCGCAGCATCTATTCGGCGAAGGAGTTTGATCCGGAAGAGTTCATCCGGGAGGATTTTCGCATCGATCAGGAGCGTGCCGAACGCTTCCGCGAGGCGTTGAGCGTCGAGTCGTTCACGGGCGCGGAACGGATGGCGGAAGAACTCGATCTGCTCGAAGCGTCGCTTCCTTACAACTGCGAACACGTCGTCCCGCAGTCCTGGTTCGGCAAACGCGAACCGATGCGCGGCGACATCCATCATCTTTTCGCCTGCGAGTCAGGCTGCAACAGCTTCCGCAGCAACATCCCTTACTTCGATTTCACGGATTTCGAAGAGGCGATCCGCGACGAGTGCGGCAAGCGCGAAACCAATAAGTTCGAGCCGAACGCGGGCAAAGGCACGGTTGCGCGCGCGGTGCTCTATTTCCTGCTCCGTTACCCCGGCGAGATCAACCAGATCGAAACCGAGTATGACGCCGAACGCCTGAAAGTGCTGCTCGCGTGGCACAGGGCAAACCCCGTGACCGAATACGAGCGGCACCGCAACATGGCGATCTACGCCGCGCAGGGCAACCGTAATCCGCTGATCGATTTTCCGAGTTGGGCTGCGAAAATAGAGTTCAAACTCGGCCTCGGCAAGTGATCGGGCGCGCACGCCGCGAGAGTTGAGCGTCGTGCGGGAACGCGGCTTGCGCGGGGCTGACCCTCCGGCAGCCGCCCGCCGGAGGGCAATTTCCGCCTCGCCCGTGCGCTGTTGTAAGATGTGGCGCAGTATTGATTTCATCATGCTGCGCCACATCTCTTATGCCTCGCCGCCGAATGTTGCCGCGCGCCTGAAATTCTTTGTTGAAGGAAAACCGGAGAATGATTGATTTTGAACTGACCGAAGATCACAAGTCTATACGCAACACCGTGCGCGAGTTCGCGCAGAGGGAAGTCGCCCCGCGCATCAAAGAGCTTGACGAGCAGCAACGCTTCGACCGTTCCATCCTCGACAAGATGGCGGAGTTGAACTTGCTCGGCGTCTGCATCCCGGAAGAGTACGGCGGCGCGGGCTTCGACTACATCGCGCTCGGCCTCGTCTGTGAAGAACTCGAAGCCGTGGACACTTTCATGCGCGTCATCATGTCCGTCCACACCGGACTCAACAGCATGACGCTCTACACCTGGGGCACGGAAGAACAGAAGCGCAAATATCTCGTGCCGCAGGCGAAGGGCGAGAAGATCGCGACCTACGGTTTGACCGAACCGGGCGCGGGGTCGGACGTGGTGGGAGCGCGTTCGACGGGGCGGCGCGAGGGCGACGAGTGGGTCTTGAACGGCGAGAAGATGTGGATCAGTCTCGCGGGCGACGTGGCCGATAATTTTCTCTTCTTCTGCTGGACGGACGAGGAGAAGCGTCGCAAACGCGATCACACGGGGATGAGTTGCTTCATCGTCGAACGTTCGATGCAGGGCTTCACGTCGGGCACGATTCACGGCAAGATGGGCATTCGCGCGGGCAACACGGGCTACTTCTCTCTGCAAGACGTGCGCGTGCCTGCGGAGAACCTCGTGGGCGAAGAGGGCGAGGGCTTCAAGATCGCCATGTTCGCTTTGGAGCAAGGCCGCTACACCGTCGCTTCGGGCGCGACCGGCATCATCCGCGCCTCGCGCGATGCGTCAATCGCCTACGCCAACACGCGCGAGACGTTCGGCACGAAGATCGGCAACCATCAACTCGTCAAACAGAAGATCGCCGAGATGGAGGCCGACTACCAGATGTCGCACCTGCTCTGGCTGCGCGCGGGCTACCTGAAGAACGAAGGCAAGCCGAACGCGAAGGAGACGAGCCTCGCCAAGTGGCAGGCGACCGTCAGGAGCGAAAAGGCGGCTTCGATGGCGATTGAAGTTCACGGCGCGAACGGCTTCTCGAACGATTACCCGGTCGAGCGTTACCTGCGCAACTGCAAGGCCGCGATCATCTACGAAGGAACGCGCGACATACACACGCTGATGCAGGCCGACTGGGCTTTGGGACTCAAGAAAGAGAAGGCCGCACGCAAGACCCTGCCGCCTTACCGTCCGGCGGAAGCGCGCGAAGCCGTCGGCGCTGATTGAGAAACTAAAGACGGGATTCAACGCCACGTCGAAGACGGCGAGCGCGGAGGACTGCGAAAAGTCTCCCCGCTCGCCGTTCTCTTTCCAGAGAGTCGAATTAAAGCCATGACGAGATTCTTTGCGAGCGGAAGCAAAGTTCTATAATTTCTCCCCGCTCTCTGCTAGTATGACGGCGCAATTTCCGGAGGGCGCGAGGCAACTCGCAGTTTTCACCGACTCGCCGCAAATATCATTATAAGATCGGGAGATAAAAGAGGCATGGGCTATGAGATCAAGACCGAGCACCTGTCGTTAGACTTCCTGCGCGTCTGCGAGGCGGCGGCCATTGAAGCGGCGAAGACGATGGGGCAGGGCGACCGCAAGTATTCCGATCACGTTGCGGTCGAAGCGATGCGCGAGGTGATGGACACCGTGCCGATGCTCGGTCGGATCGTGATCGGCGAGGGCGAACGCGACGAAGCCCCGATGCTCTACATCGGCGAAGAGGTGGGGCAGGGCGTGCGCGCCGTGCGTGAGAAGGGCGAGCAGTGCGACGAGGTTTACCCGGAAGTGGACATCGCGGTCGATCCGCTCGAAGGCACGAACCTGTGTGCGCTTGGCGCAAACAACGCCATTGCTGTGCTCGCTGCCTCCGAGCGCGGCGGCCTCTTGAACGCGCCCGACATTTACATGGACAAGATCGTCGTCGGTCCCTCTTCGCGCGGGCGCGTGGACATCAATGCGCCCGTCAAAGATAACCTACAGGCCATCGCCAAAGGTCTGGGACGCGACGTGGACGACCTGACCGTCATCGTCCTCGACCGCACGCGCCATAAAAAACTGATTCAGGACGTGAGAGACGCCGGTGCGCGCATACGACTCATCTCCGACGGCGACCTCTCGGCAGGCATCTCGGCGGCAGTCGCCGGAACGAACATCCACGCGCTGGTCGGCATCGGTGGCGCGCCGGAAGGCGTCATCACGGCGGCGGCCATGAAATGCCTGAACGGCGAGATACAGGCGCGCCTCGTCTTCGACCCGGAGCGTCTGGACGTGGACAAAAACAAGGTGCCGCCGCAGGAAGAGGTCGTCGAGCGTCTGAAAGAGATGGGCATTGACGACCCGAACAAAGTCTACAGCACGGACGATCTCGCACCCGGCAAAAAGATCATCTTCGCCGCCACGGGCGTTACCGACGGCGCGCTCCTGCGCGGCGTGCGCTTCTTCGGAGCGGGCAAACGCACGCACTCGCTCGTGATGACCACGGAGGCGCGCCACATCCGCTTCGTCGATACCGTCCACGTCGAAGGCGGTCCCGACACGGTGATTAGATTCTAGGGATGAGGGCGGAGGGATGAGGGATGAATAAAACAAAAGCTAATTATCTAGCTTGAATGTTTTCTTATTCATCCCTCATCCCTCCGCCCTCATCCCTCCCTTAGTTTATGCCTGCTTCCCCTGACAGTTATATCTCGCCGCTTGCGCCGCTGCCGCCGGGCGCGTTCTCGTTCCAGCGGGGGGCGTGGGCGTGTGTCGTGGCCTGCACGCTGTTGTGGGCGGGCTTGATCTTGGGCGCGCCCGTGGCGGCGGCGGGCGGGCATGAGACGCTGGCATTCGTCATCTATCGAGGGCTGGACGGGGTGTGTCATCAAATGCCGGAACGCGCCTTCTGGATTGCGGGGCACCCGCTGGCGGTATGTGCGCGTTGCTCCGGCATCTATGCGGGCTTCACTCTGGCGGCTCTGCTCTACCCGCTCGTCGCGCGTCGCCTGCCTGCGAGCGTGACGCCGCGACGCGAGTGGCTCATCCTCGCGCTCGCGCCGACGTTGATCGATTTCACGCTCGGCATCACGGGGCTGTGGGCGAACACGCACCTGTCGCGTTCGCTGACGGGCGCGTGGCTCGGCGCGTGGCTCGCCTTTTACGTCGTGCCCGGCGTGCTCGAAATCGCGCGGCAAAGAGGGCGACGCCAACTGCAACGCAGCGCGTCGCACGGCGCGGCGGCGGCGGTCGCCTTTGAACAAAAGTGAAATAACTACGTAAACAAGTCAGGCCAATTGATAACTTCGGCGCAAGCCATTTTCTCTTCGATAGAAGCTCTCTGGTTCGAGTTGAAAATGTACGATCCAAGTTTTATCCAAACTCTCCGCGAAGGTGTCTGAATATATGAATGAACAAACAAAACCAGCGATAATGGCCGGCCTCGGCATTGCCGCTGTGATGATCGTGTTAAGCCTGATCGGCACGGTCGTGCCTTTCGCAGGCTGTTGCAATTGCCTGTTGCCCATCGCCGCAGGCGTGCTGGCCGTCTATCTCTACGCCAAAAACTCTTCCGCTCCGCTGACCCCAGCCGACGGCGCGAAACTCGGAGCCATCGCCGGTGTCGCCGGTGGCCTGTTGAATCTCATCATCGGCACGCCGCTCTCCTATTTTGTGAACGCGGCGGTGATGGAAGCCCAGTTTGCGCAACTGCGCGATCAGGGCGTGAGTCTGCCCGCGTCTCTGACCGGCCTTGCGCTCTTCATCGTGATGGGCATCGTCGGCGCAGTCATCTTTGTGATTCTGGCGGCCATCGGCGGTTTGATCGGCGCGGCCATCTTCGGCAAGAATCGCCCCGGCGGCGTGGCGACCCCTCCTCCTCCTCCTCCGCCTAGCTATGGCGGCGGTGGCGGCGGCTTCGGCAGCTAACTTCATACACGGCGCGCCGGATTTGCGAACTAACCGGCGCGCCGACGCCTGACGTAGTGCGGGGCGGACGGCAAGCAGTGTCGTTTTTCGGACGAAGACTCTGCTTGCCGTCATCCCTGCGCTCTGCCGACATTCTTTCCCGGTAACGACTTATGAGTGAAAAGACGCGCGCCGCCCTCATCGGTGGCGTCACGCTGGGCTTACTCTCCGCGATCCCTCCGATCAGCCTCGCCAACATGTGTTGTTGTGTATGGGTGCTCGGCGGCGGCGCGCTGGCCTCCTACCTGTACGTGCGTCGCTCGCCCACGCCCGTCCTGCTCGGGCAGGGTGCGGAACTCGGCGCGCTCACCGGCGTGGTCGGGACGATTGTGTCGCATTCCATAGGCATCCCGCTCGGCCTGATTCTCGGCGACGTGTTCAACGAGTTTCTGGTGAATATGTTTGAAAACCTCAACCCGCAGGCGGGTGAAGAGGTGCGGCGCGCGGTGGAAGCGGCGCAGGCGCAGACCTTCGTGCAAAAGCTCCCCGTGATTCTCGGCACGGCGGTCTTCAACACAGTCATCTATATTGCCTTCGCCACCCTCGGCGGCCTGCTCGGCGTCAAACTCTTCGAGAAACGCCTGAACACGCTCGATAACACGCCGCCTCCGCCGCCGTCCGACTTCGGCGGGAGCCAGCCACCGCCCCCCGCCTCGCCGCCAACGACGGGCGGAAGCGGCTACGGCAGCTTCGGCAGCGGTAACTGAAACACCGTCGGAAGTTTGTTAGCACGCGGCGGTTCGGTTACAATGTGCGCGCTTAAGGGGCAGCGTCCGGAGAAGGGCGCTGCTCGTTTTATGTAGACGGCAGGCGCGCCGTCTGCGGAAGCGAGTCGCGCGTGGCGACGGACGCGAAGCCCCGGAGCGTTTAGTTTTACTGTCCGCGAGAAATACCGAAATGTCCCTTTTTTTAGCTGAACCAGTGTCGAAGACGCCGGAAGAGTTATGGAGAGAGTACGGCGCGCTCCAGAGTGATTTTGTTGACGCGTGGCACTGGCGCACGCAGTCGAACATCAGCGTCCTCTACGAACTCGACGCCTTCGACTGGACGGTGCTCATCCTCTATTTCAGCATTCTCTTCGTGCTCGCCATCTACGGCGCGTATCGCATCAAGCAGGTCGCGGACTTCTGGCGTTATCGCCACATTCAGCCCGCGCCGAAAGCGCGCTTCGCCGAAAGCGACTTGCCCGTCATCACCGTCCAGCTCCCGCTCTTCAACGAGATGTACGTCGTCGAAAGACTCCTGCGCGCCGTGACGCAGTTCGACTACCCGCGCGAGCGTCTGGAGATTCAAGTCCTCGATGATTCGACGGACGAGACGGTCGCCCTCGCGCGTCGCACCGTCGAAGCGTATCGCGCCGAAGGCTTCGACATCCATTACATCCACCGCAGCGACCGCACCGGCTTCAAAGCGGGCGCGTTGGCCAACGGGACGCAGACCGCGAAGGGCGAACTGCTCGCCATCTTCGACGCCGACTTCGTGCCCAAGCCCGACTGCCTGCGTAAGCTCGTAGACTATTTCACAGACCCGCTCGTCGGCTGCGCGCAGATGCGCTGGTCGCACATCAACGGCGCGTACAACCTCCTGACGCGCCTGCAAACCATCATGCTCGACGGCCATTTCGTCATCGAGCAGACCGTGCGCAATCGCACGGGCGGCTTCTTCAACTTCAACGGCACGGCAGGCATCTGGCGTCGCCGCGCGATTGAACTCTCCGGCGGCTGGCAGCACGACACTTTGACGGAAGACACAGACCTCAGTTTCCGCGCGCAGTTGATGGGCTGGCGTTTCGTCTACCTGCTCGACGAAGACGCGCCTTCGGAAATTCCGGTTGAGATCAACGCCTTCAAGGCGCAGCAGAGGCGTTGGGCGAAGGGCGTGATGCAGGTCGGCATCAAACTCTATCCGCGCATCTGGCGCGCGAATCTCCCTCTGCGTGTGCGTCTGGAAATGTTCTTTCGCCTGACGGGAAATATCAGTTACCCTCTGATGATCGTGGCGAGCTTCCTACAGTTTCCCCTGCTGCTGGTGCGCTACAATCAGGGCTTCTATCACCTGATGGCTTTCGACGTGCCGCTCCTCTTTTTCTCGACCGTCTCGGTCATTCTCTTCTACGGTTCGGCCATCTGGTATCTGGATAAAGCGACGGGGCGCGGGCGTCGCCTGCTGCACCTGCCGCTCGTGATGGCGGTCGGCATCGGGCTGGCGTTCTCGAACGCGCGCGCGGTTATCGAAGCGTTGATGGGCGTCAAGTCGGAGTTTGTGCGCACGCCGAAATATCAGGTGGAGGCGACTTCGGACGAGACGTGGAAGGCGAAGAAGTACAAACGTAAGCGCGGGCTGTTGCCTCTGCTGGAGTTGAGTTTCGCCGCCTACTTCTTCTGCGCCGTCTGGTACGCCGCGCACATGAGCATGTGGGGCACGATCCCTTTTCTCTTCCTCTTCTTCTTCGGCTACGGCTACATCGGCCTCATGAGCATCCTCCAGACGGCGGGCGGCAAACGCTTCCAACTATGGCGACGCCCGCTCGCCATCGGACGCAGGGCATAGAGTCAGCGTCATGAAATTTCTATAACAGCAGGGCAAGCTGTTGGGAGAGATGAAGAAGCAACGCCCGTTAGTTTATCTGACTGACGGGCGTTGCTTCTTTTAGCATGTGGAAGGAGTGACAGCAGTTGCTTTATTCGGCACACAACCGGAGGCACGCTTGCCCCCGAAAGTTTTTTACCCGGCAGTTAGTTTCCTTGACCGCCTCGCGCCCCTCATTTAATATCTCGCTTCCGACGAGCCACGGGTTTTCG
>DASWNS010000418.1:0-10687 GCA_036399115.1 Pyrinomonadaceae bacterium
CGAAGTGCGAATAGGCCGCCGTGTAGCCGAAGCCCCGGCCCACGCGCAGTTGGTTGGCGTCGAGGTCGGGATTCGGAAACTCTCTGTGCGAGGTGGTGCCGATGAGGGAGAAACTAACGGTCGTCTGAGGGTCGAGCTTGAAGCGACCGTCGAGGCCGCCCGTCTGATTGTGCAGTTCCTTGAACTGGTAGGTGGTGGCGACCAGACCGATGGTGTTCTCCTGCCCGACGTTGCGATTGACGCGGGCGACGCCGATAAAAGCGTTCTTATCGAGGAAGCGGATGCTGCCCTGCGGTTCGCCGGGCGTGCGTCGCGCCTCGGCTTGAATGGCGCGCGTGCGATCATCTTCGGAGAAGTTGCCGGGTGCGTTGTCGCTCGCCACGAGGACGCCGTAAGTGTTTGCGCCGCGCCTGCCCGTCAGTTTGAGCGCGATGTCCGGATCGACGATGGCACGCGTGTTGACGACGCCGAGTTGGGTCTGAAAAATCTCGATGCCTTCGAGGAAGAAGGGGCGGCGTTCGGGGAAGAAGATGGGGAAGCGTTGGTTGGTCGTCACGACGAGTTGATCCGCTTCAACCTGCGCGAAGTCGGGATTCAGAGCCACGTCGAGCGTCATCGTCGGCGAGATGGCGAACTTCCCCGTGAAGCCGGGGTCGAGTTTGAAGGGTTGATTGACGAAGCGGCCTTGATCCACGAAGCCGAAGGGGGCGGGCACGCCGGGCGGGAGGCCGCGCACGCGCCTGCCTTCTTCGGACAGGGTGAGGCTCGGAATGAGATCGATGGTGCGCTCGGTGGAGATGTCTTCGAGTCCGGTGATGTGTCCGGCCTGATTCAAGAGGCCGTTGATGTCGCGCGAGATCGGCATCCACGAGTTGGTTTCGTTGTTGAACCTTTGAATCTGGCGAAAGACCTGTATGCCCCAGAGTTTGCCCTTGCCCGATTCATACTTGAGCGACTTAAACGGGATCGCCGCTTCGACCACGTAGCCGTCCGGCGTGAGCGCGCCCTTCGATTCCATCACGAGGTCGAAACTGAAATCCACGCCCTGCCCTTCGGTGCGGATGCCGTCCTGCTGCACGCCGAGCGGGTTGAAGACGAGGACGTAAGCCTTGCGCCGGTCGTTGAAGGTGTCGAGCAGGACGCGCACGCTGTCTTCCGTGTCGAGCACGGTGTCGCGTTTGGCGACCGTGGCGCGCACCTTGCCCGGCTCGTCGTGCGCATGGAAAGCGATGTAGAGCATGCGCGCGTCGTAAGTCAGATAAACTTCGGTGGCGAACGAGGGCGCGATGTTGTCGCCGGGGTTGGTCTGGTAGAAATCTTTGAGCACGGCGGCGCGACGCCAGAGTTCTTCGTCCATCCTGCCGTCTATCACGGGCGGACGCTCCGTGCGCGGGATGCGGACGGGCGCGGCCTTCTCCGGCGGCAGCGCGACCGCGCCTCGCTTGACCATGACGGGCACGGCGGCCTCGGATACGGGAGTCGTGCCGCGTTCGGGCGTGACCGCGCCGGGCGATGAGCCGACGGTGGAGAGCGGCTTCGTACCGGAGTTGTCGGCGGGCGCAGACGTGTTCGCATCCGTGTTGTTGGAGGTGTTGTTGGAGGTGTTGTTGGAGGCGTTCTTTTTCGCATCCACGGGCGCGCTCGAAGTGGGCGTCGCGGCTGGCGCAGGCGCGGATTGCACGGCGAGGACGGCGAGCGGGCAGCAGAACAACAGCAGCAGGGCGGACGCGAAAACCGGCAGAGCTTTTATTCTCATAGCTTCCTTCGAGTCTTACAGATTTCGAGTGAAAGGCTCTTACGGTTTTTCACTCTATTCAAGCCATCTCAGCTTGTAAGAGTGCGTCGCGCGGAGAAAGTTTCAAAAAACAGCGACGAGTGAAGGGTGACAAGCGACGAGTTAAAACTAAAACCTGTCTTGACTCCTGCTCGTCACCCGTCACTTGTCGCTGTCCTTAGAAGCTGCGGCGGAACAGGTACGACGCCTTGATGAAGAAGGTGCGACCGTTGCGGCGCAGGCCGGGTTCGAGTTGCCGGGTGAACGGGTTGAAGCCGTTGCGTTGCAGATCGTCGTTGTAGCCGACGTAGAAGGAGGTGCCGGGATTCGGCGTCCAGCCGAAGAGGAACTGGCCGCGCACGCTCGTCGCCAGCGTGCTGTAGTCGACGCGCCCGCGCGCGAAGAGAAAGCGCGTGAACTGGTAGGTGGTGCGCAGCGTGAAGATGTTGTCGTTGAAGGCTGTGAGTCCGGTGTCGTTTCGCTTCAAGCTCGCTTTACGGTAGTCGAGTGAGGAGCGCAGCGCGCTCGTCGGCTGCACCGTGACGCCCGCTTCCACGTCGAAGGTGTTGCCGGAGCCGGGGTCTTGCTGGGCGAGACAGACGACGGGGAGTTGCTTGCGCGGAGTCGTCTCAGGACAGAGTCCCGCCGCACTCGCTTCGCGCGCGGCGATTGCTACAGGGCTGACGCGCGGGAAGCGTGGACCTGCGCCGAAATCGTAATCGAAGATGCCGCGCTGCGTGCCCGTAAAGAAGTAGGCGTAGAGTTGTTTGTAGAACTGCCGCTCGGCGTAGATGAAGATCGTCTTGTGCTTCGTCTGCCGTTCGTTGTCGTCTCCGGCGAACGCGCCGCGCCTGCCCGGCGCGCGCCGCGTGCCGAACTCTTCTTCGAGAATGCGCTCGTAACCGAAATTCGTGCCGATCTGCACGAAGGTCTGGTGCGCGAAAGTGAAGTTGAAGTTCTGGCCGTTGCTCCAACCCTGGTGTCGCGCCTGCCAGTCGAAATTCGTGTTCGTGAAGTTCTGGAAGCGGAACGAAGTGAGGATGGCTTTCGGGTTCGGCTCGGTGCTCAGACGCCAGCCGAAGTTGACGTTGTTGGTGTTGGTGCGGCGCGTGAAGCCCACGTCGGCG
Organism: Pyrinomonadaceae bacterium; assembly: GCA_036399115.1. Lineage (GTDB taxonomy): Bacteria > Acidobacteriota > Blastocatellia > Pyrinomonadales > Pyrinomonadaceae > JAIVJZ01. The sequence continues at coordinate 2,902 of DASWNS010000418.1, forward strand.
CGGTAGTCCTGCGTGCGCCCGTTCGCGCTCAGCGCGTAGCCGAAGTAACGCCCGGTGTAATCGAGCAGGTAGTTGTAGGCGAAGCCGTTGCGGCTGCGATAAGTCTCCTCGTCGGTGTCGAGGTTGCGGAAGAAGTTCTTCGAGTTCGTGCCGATGATCTCGAAGGTCGTGAAAGTTTTCGGATCGAGTTTGAAGCGACCGTCCAAGCCTATGACTTGATTGTGCTGCTCGGTGAAATTGTAGCTCGTGGCAAACAGGCCGAGGCTCGATTCGCGCCCTACGTCGCGCTTGAGACGCAGCACGCCGATGGCCGCGTTCTTGTCCACGAAGCGGTTGAAACGCGACTCGACGAAGGCGGCGCGATTCAGGCGCGCAAAGTAATCCGCATCGATCTCCCCGGCTGCCTGCGGCGCGCGCAGGCCGAGCACCTCGAAACGCTTCTCCTCGCGTTCCTCTTCGCTGAAGTTGCCGGGGGCGTTGTCCGAAGCGAGGATGAGGCCGAAGGTGTTGCGCCCGCGCTTGCCCGTGAGTTTGACGGCGTAATCGGGATCGACGATGGCGCGCGTGTGGACGACCGTGCTCGCGGTGTCGAAAATCTCTTTGCCTTCGAGGAAGAAGGGACGCTTCTCTTGAAAGAAGATGGGGAAGCGTTGGTTGGCCGTGACGACCGTTTGGTCCGCTTCGACCTGCGCGAAGTCAGGATTGTAGGCGAAGTCGAGCGTCACGGTCGGCGTCAGGCCGAACTTGGTGGTGACGCCGAAGTCGAATTCCACGGGCTTGTTGAGCAGGCGATCAGGCACGGCGGCAGATGTCGCGCGCACGTCGGCGGGCGGCGGAAAGCCGCGCACGCGCTTGCCCGTCTCCGAGAGCGTGATGCTCGGCACGATCTCCATCGTGCGTTCGGTGGAGATGTTTTCGAGGCCGGTCAGTTTTCCGGCTTGAACGAGATAGCCCTGCACGTCGCGCGAGGTGGGCATCCATGAATTGAACTCGTTATTGAAGCGTTTGATGCGACGGAAGAAGTGCGCGCCCCAGAGTTTGCCCTTGCCCGCTTCGTAACGTAGCGACTTGAAAGGGATCGCCACTTCCACCGTGTAGCCGTCGGAAGTGATCATGCCCTTCGATTCCATCACGAGGTCGAAGCTGAAATCCTCGCCGTTGTTTTCGGTGAAGATGGCGTCGGCCTGTATGCCGAGCGGGTTGAAATCCATCTCGAAGGCGCGGCGTTGATCGTTGAAGGTGTCGAGAAAGAAGCCTACGTAATCGTCGTCGAAGATGGCGTCGCGCTTGGCGACGTTGGCGCGAATCTTGGACGGCTCGTCGTAGGCGTGAAAGGCGATGTAGAGAAACTTTGCATCGTAGCCGATGAAGGCTTCGGTCGGCTGCGAGGGCGCGATGTTGTCGCCCGGTTCGGTCTGGTAAAAATCTTTCAGGACGCGTGCGCGTTTCCAGATTTCGTCGTCGAGTTTTCCGTCGATGACGGGCGGCGTATCGAAGCGCGGGACGACAACCGGGTTCGCCTTCTCCGGCGGCAGGGCAATCGAACGTCCTTTGCCCGCGGCGACTTTCGCGCGTTCGACCGTATCGGTCGTGTTCGAGCTATCGCTCCCGGTCGTGGTGGCCGGGGTGATGATGGGCGCGTCGCTCGGCGTGCTGGATGGGGGAGTCGGGGTCGGGCTGGGCGCGGCGTTGAGAGGCGGCGCCGGAGTCGCATCTTTCGCGCCGCCGCTGTTCGAATCTTTTTTCTGCGGCGTGGCCTCCTGCGCCGTGAAGCGCACTTCGAGCCGGTTGAAACTCTGCCTGACCTCCGCGGTTGCGCCCACGGCCAACTTGAAAGAGAGCAGAACGTCTGCGCCGCTCCGCTCGACCTGCGCGTCTTCAAAGCCGCGCCCGTGCAAGTTCGCGGCGAGCGTTGCCGCTTCGCCCGCGTCCGCCTGCGGGATACGCACGAAGAAGCGACCGCCGCTCTGATAGCTCTTGTAGTTGTTCAACTCTGCATCCGAAGTCAGGAGGACGCGCGCACCTTCCGTCGTCTCGCGCGTGCGAAGCGAGGCGATGCGACGCGTGCGCGCGTCGGCACTCGCCGTCGTCGCCGTCTTCGAAGTTTCGTTTGCGGATGCCGTTTTAGTCTTCGACTTGCCCGTGAACTTCGCCACCTCCTGCGCGCGTCCGAGCGGCGACAGCAGGGCGACGAGCATGACACAGGCCAGACTCTTGGAGAGCGCAAGGCGCAATAACCGTGCGGGGGCACGACGACGCGCGCGCGCCGGAAGGAGCAGGCGTGCGGCGGCGACGTTGGCTGGCGTCTTCTGCGTCGAAGGGCGAAGGAGTGGCGATGTCGTCACGAAACAGTCGGAGCGGCGGACGGCTCTCTCTCTCATGTGTATTGACCTCATGTTCTAAAGGCGCGCAAAGCTCCCGCGCTTTACGCTCCGCTAGTTGCGACGAAGCGGGTAAGAAATCCTGTCGAAGTATGGCGCGAGCATGGCTGCGGAAGTCTGTCTCAAGTTAACCGGCGGAAGACTGGAGCCGTTACAGCGTGTGGAACGAGCGTGAACGACGATGCGCCTGATGCGCGTTCGGTCGGGCGGCGGCGAGGGGCGCGAGGCTTGCTTCGATTGACAGCCGGTAGATGCCGGGGTGTTGGAGAAGTCGAACGCGCCGGAGGGGGAAGAGACGGCGTTGAAGTTGGGGAACAGGCAGTGCGAAAAGTCGGAAGCGGAAGAACTGCGAACCGTCGCCGGAGAGGAGGAGGCGACGGGCAGGCAGAGCGGTGGCAGTTCAAACAAGGAGAGCCTCTGAGTCATAACGTCTGGTCTTAAACTTTTAGCGATTCGGAAACCGGGGCTTGCTCGCCGCATCGGGAGAACGCGGACTCAAGGCCATTTGGCTATTAGACGTTCGCCCCCCGCAAGATGTTTCATCTAATTAAAAGAAGATTTTTCCGCTTTCCGCTTTCCGAAAATTCGTAAACTGCTATTCGCGCTCGTCGCCCGTGCGGCGCAAAAAGATTTGGCCGTCGCCCGTGCGCAGCGTGATCTGGCTGCCCGCGCCGCTGCCGATGCGCCAATGCCTGACGCGGCGTTCGGGCGTCTCCGCCTCGGCTTCTTCGGCGACCGCCGACGTATCGTTGATGACGCGTTCGGAATCGGTTTCGATGCGCGCGTTGGCATCGGTGGGCAGAGCGAGCGTGATCGCGCCGTCGCCCGTGCTCGCAGAGAGTTTGCTGAAACGACCGTCGAGCGAGATGCGCCCGTCGCCGGTCTGCACCGTCGCCTCGCCGTCGAACCCGGCGACGCGCACGCGCCCGTCGCCCGTCTCCACGCGCAGCCGTCCACGGCTCTCCGTTACGTCAACCGAGCCGTCGCCCGTCAGCAAGTTGATCTCGCCGTCGATGCCGCTCAGGCGTAAACGCCCGTCGCCCGATTGCACCTGCACGTTCGCGTTGCGCGGAATCCACACGTCGAGCGCGACGGCTGCGCCCGTGCCGTACTCGTCTTTGCGCGCGACCGTCTTATCAAACTCCGCGATGATCTGGATGGTGTTGCCCGTCTGCTCCGCGCGCAGGCGGATGCCGCGCATGGCCTGTTCGTCGCGCGCACGTTTGACGGCGGAGAAACGCACGGTCGCTTCGTTGGAGGGCTGAATGTTGACGGAGCCGTCGAAGGTCTTGAGCACGACGCGCGGCATGCCCGACACGTTGAAAGATTTCGACTCGCGTTCGACCAGACGATACGATGACTCGCCATGCTCCGCGACACTGCGCCCGTGTTCATCCATAACTCGCTCCATCTCCCGCGCCGCGCGCTCCACATCGCGCGCGATCTGCGCCTGATTGCGTTCCATATCGCGCAGGGCACGATCCGCTTGACGCTGCGCGCGTTCGTTTCTTTGCGCCGCATCGCGCGTGGGGCGCGTGCGGTTCGCGCGTTCGAGTGCGCGGTTCGCGCGTTCCACTTCACGGTTCGAATGCTCGACGCTGCGATCCGTCTCCCGCATCGCGCTCTCGATCTCGCGTGCGACCCGTCTCTGTATCTCCTCCTGCGACGCGCCTTCGTCGCGGACGCTGCGCCCGGCATCGGGCAGGAGATTCGTGACGGGCGCGGCGTTGCGCCCGTCGGCGCGTTGAATCCTGATCTGGCCGCTCACGTTGTTGAGCCTGATGCGCGCGCCGCCGCGCCCAATCTGACCCGACAGGTCGTTGCCCACATACTCGCCGCGCCTGACGGGCAGGCCGAGGTTATTAGCGATCTGGCCGGAGAGCGTGTTGGCTTTGATCGTGCCGTTGGTGTCGGAGGGAAGGTTGACGATGAGTTGACCGCTCACGTTGCTGAGCGTGATCGTCGAAGCATCGTCGAGCCGTTCGAAGGTCGCTTCGAGCGAGCCGCTGACGTTCGACAAACGCGCGTCGCCCGCGAGATTGCGCGCCGTGAAGCGCCCGCTGATGCACGAAGCCTTGACGCCGCCCGTCACGTTCTCGATGTCGAGTTGGCCGCTGATCACTTCGATTGATTCGAGGCGCGCGCCGCGCGGCACGCTCAACACGTAATCCACGCTCGCGTGATCGCTGCGATTGCGCCGCTTGTCGCCGCCGTCGTAGTTGAACTCGTTCTCCGGGTAGCGCGTCTCGACGTTTACGCTGTCCCCGCTCGCTTCGACCACGATCTTCACTTCGTCCAGACGTTCGCGCGTCGGGGCGCGCTTGATGGCATCCACACGCACCTCAGCGCGATCCCAGGCCGTGATGCGCACCGCGCCGCTGATGTTCTTCAGCGTCACGCGCCCCTGCGCCGAGAGCGGGTAGCTTCGATGAAACTCTTCGCGCAACTCATTGCCGCGCGCGCTTCCCTCTTCCTGCGCAAACGCTCCCGCGCTCGCCAACAACAACACGCCCAGCAGCAACGCCGCACGATTCACAACTCTTCTGCTCATCACTTTCACCTCTCAAAATCAGTGACAGGTGACGGGTGACAAGTGACAGGATTGAAGCCAAGCATGCTGCTTTAACTTGTCACCCGTCACCTGTCACCCGTCACTGTTTTCTCAGCTTCGGGGCGAGAGACGCACGCGACCGTTGACGCCCGAGACGTTGATCGGCGCGCCGCCCGAACCGATGCGCGCGTTGAAATTGGTGCGGCTCACAGTGCCGAGCACGGAGACGTTCGGCATGTCGGCGTTGACCGAGCCGTTGATGCCCGTCACACGGAGATCGGCGTTGAGCGCCTCGGTGAAGCGCAGTTCGACCGCGCCGTTGATGCCGTTGACGCGGATGCCGCGCTCACCGAGTTGCGCAATCGTCACGACGACCGTGCCGTTGATGCCGGAGAGGTCCGAGTAGCCGACGGCCTGCGCCACTTCGACCCTGCCGTTGATGCCGCTGATCTTCACCGGACCATCAACTTCGCCGACGGTCGTTTTGCCGTTGATGCCGCTCGCCGTGAGATCGATCTGGCGCGGCAGGCGCAGCGTCACGCGCTGCCGGACTTGCGGCTGCTCGCCGCGCGCATACCGACGCTCGCCTTCATTTTCGCCGCGCACGACGAGCGACCCGCCGGTGTGCTCGATGATCACTTTGCGGTGTTCGAGGTCGGCGCGGCTGCGTGCCGAACGCACGATGTGAACTTCGGCGGTGCTGCCGCCGGTCGTCTCCACGTCTACCTGCCCGTTGATGCCTGCGACGCGCACGGTCGCGCCCGGCGTCAATTGATAGTTCTGATGAATCTCATCTTTTTCGGTGAACTCGCTGTCGTCGTAACTGCGATGTTCGTTCTTCTGTTTCTCGCCCTTGTGATCTTTATGTTTATCCTTATCCTGATTCTCCTGCGCGGAGGCGGCGAAACTGTCGGCGACGGTCGCCTTCAAGCCCGCGAACTGGCTGCTGATCTGCGGCGCGGTCAACACGGCGATGACGACGAAAAGGAAGGCTTGCATCCATCTGAATCTCAACATGTTTTTTTCTCCTGTTGGCGGCTAAATCAATTCGTAACTTACTGCGCGGTTTCAGGCACACACCTGCCCTTGAGCGGAAACTCGCTGCCTCCGCCAATTAATGATCCGACTTGTACGGGAAACTTTTTACCGGACGCGAACGGCGCGGCGCATCCTACCTGTGCTCAGGCTCCGTGTCGCAGCCGAGCGCCCAACTCGTGCTCGTCACGAGCGGCGAGGGCATCACGCCGGGCGACGAAGATTCGACGGCAACCGACGGCTCTTCCGCAATTCTCACGCTCGACGCCACGCCTGCGGCGGCGACAATCGCTTCGACCGCAGCGGGAGACTTCACTCTCGTCTTCACCTTCTCGCAACCGATGGTCGAAATTTCCGGCAGCGCAGTGATGGCGCGCCTGTAAGCATGGGGAGCGACAACCTTGATGCGAGGTTCGTGGCGTTCCGGGCGTTCCACGGGACGAGCGGCACGACGCAGGACTCTGAGTTCCAGACGCCGCTCCATGTTCTCCGCGTCGGCAAAGGATTTGAGCTTGGAGTTTTCCAACTGTTCCCGCGCCGCCACGAGTTGCGCGATCTCCTCGCCGAGTTTGACGGCGTCAAACTCCTTCATGAACACTCTGGCGGTCGCGTCCGCGTGCTGTTTGAACTTGCGTGCGCCCGCTTCGTGCCGCGCCACCTCTTCATAGACGCGCGCCCGCTCCAACTTCGGCGCGGGAGCGACGTGCGGCGCGACCCTGTGCGAAGCCAACTCGTTCAAGACCAACTCGGACTTCGCCGCGTCTTCAAATTCGCGCAAAGGCAGGAGCGCCTGCGGCAGAGCCTCTTCCGCGCTCGCCTCTACGGCTGCGGCCAACTCTTCCCCGCCGTGATTGTTCCTCGTCTCGGATTTCGCGGCGACGTGGTTGGGGTCGGCGTTGTTGTTGTTGACGAGCACGGGTTCCTGCGGTGAGGCGGGCGAGGTCTGCTGCGGCATCAGGTAGTAGATCTGCGGCGCGGGCAGTTTGCCGTCGCTGACGGGCTGCGCATAGACGATGAGGCCGCTCCACAGGCTCGCACGCGTCAAATCTTTCACAGACGACCGCAGGCCGTCGAACTGTCGCATGGCTTCCTGCGTTCCGGCCAACACTGTGACACCGGCAAGAATTAAGATTCCCAATTTTCGTCGCATCATCTCACTACCTCCCAACCTCTGCATGCGCGGCGTTAGTGCTGCTCGCACTCATCTTTTGTCCCATTTCCGCAAACGTCCGTTCGCGTTCTCGCTACTGCGCGGATCGCGTCTCATGCAGGTAGACGCGGCCAGCGACCGAAACGTTTCAAACCGCCGCTTTTTCAAACCAACTAACCACTTATACTGTGAAAACACCGCCACCGTTGATTTTGTGGCAAGATTTTTTTCGCGTAGGATTTTCAATTTTCGACTTGCAGGCCAGCGGTTCCGTGCGGCGGCGCGGAGTCAATCTCCCGATCATTCTGCAAATCACAGACCATAACTAATAAACGCCTGCCGCACACTAACTATTACCGCGACGAGCAACGAAAAGTTTCCGGCGAAAAACCGAAAACTCTGAAGCGAAGACTATTGCGGCGTGTGACCTTGCTGCTGCAAGTGCACCGTCCCGCTGAAAGAGGACAAAATGAGCGTCGCCGCGCGTCTATCGCTCTTGCCCGTGACGCCCGTGAGGCGTCCATCCTGAAGGAGCGCGCCGCCCACGGGAGCGGAATTTCGCGGGTTATCGCTCATCATCACGGGCACCTGCCGGATCGGAAACTCCGTGATGATCTCGCCTGAGTGATGAACTTTGGCGTTGAGTTGAAACGAAGCGTCTGCGGGCAG
>DASWNS010000419.1:0-11150 GCA_036399115.1 Pyrinomonadaceae bacterium
CCCCCGCATGTCGAATACGCTCTGACCGAACGCGGGCGGCTGTTGCTTCCGCTGCTCGAAAGTTTGCGTCAACTCGGACTCTCGCTCGGCTGCAACGAATGCGAAGACCGCCACGCCGCGCTCGGCGACTACTGCGACGCCTGCCCGCGCAAAGACAGGCCACGCGAACACACGCCCACCCCCGCACGGCAACGCGAACGCGACGATTCAATCGTGCTGTTGTAATCGCCGCGACAATTCCCACGCAAAAACAGGCAGGCACTAAGGATTTAAATCTTCCTTAGTGCCTGCCTCTCTTAGTGCTGATCCGAACCGCGCCTAATCCCCTGCGGACGCCCCTTCGGATTCGCTTTCGACGTGGTTTGAGATGATCTCGCCGTCGGGCATGATGATCGCTTCGTGGTCGGGCGTGACGATCTCGCCTTCGATAGTCACCTCTTCGCCCGTCAGCAGGGGAACGGGCAGATTGTCGAGGAATCGTTCGGCGTCGATGGCGGCCATGCAGCCCGTCCCGGCGGCGGTGATGGCCTGACGGTAGAAGGAGTCCTGCGCGTCGCCGCAGGCAAAGACGCCGGGAATGTTCGTCGCCATCGTGCGCCCGTTGGTCTTGAGATAACCTACTTCGTCCATCTCCAGCCAGCCTTTGAACATCGCTGTGTTCGGCTGGTGGCCGATGGCGATGAAGACGCCTTCACAATCGAGGGTCGTCTCTTCGTGCGTCTGGTTGTTGTAGAGGCGCACGCCCGTCACGCCCGACTCCGGCGAGCCGAGAATTTCGCGCACGTCCGTGTTCCAGATGAAGTCGATCTTCTCGTTCTTCTGCGCCTTGTCTTGCATGATCTTCGAGGCGCGCAGAGAGTCGCGGCGATGCACGACGGTGACCGAGGAGGCGTAACGCGTGAGAAAGGTCGCTTCCTCCATCGCGGTGTCGCCGCCGCCGACGACCACCAGTTTCTTGCCCTTGAAGAAGAAGCCGTCGCAGGTGGCGCAGGCGGAGACGCCGAGGCCGCCGAGGCCGTGCGGCGCGGGAGCTTCGCCCGGAATGCCGAGCCACTTGGCCGACGCGCCCGAAGCGATGATGAGCGTCTCGGCTTTGATCGTCTGGTCGGCGGTGTGGAGCGTGAACGGGCGCGCGGAGAGATCAACTCTGTCAATCCACGTGACGAGAAACTCGGTGCCGAAACGCGCGGCCTGCGCGCGAAACTGTTCCATCAGTTCCGGTCCCTGAATGCCTTCGGCGAAGCCCGGATAGTTCTCCACTTCGGTCGTGATGGTCAACTGTCCGCCGGGCTGTGGCCCTTCGATGACGAGCGGCTTGAGGTCTGCGCGCGCCGCGTAGATGGCCGCAGTCAGTCCGGCGGGGCCGGAGCCGATGATCACCACTTCTTTGTGCAGAGTTTCTTGTGTCATCTCTTTTCTGGTTGCACTCCTTAATGCGCCGCTGGAGCGGCTGCTCGCACGCGCGTTTTCGCGCCCCACTCTCCCGAATTACTCACTTCGCATGTAGCCTTTTCGCTTGCGCGTATAGTATAACTCTCTGCGCTGGATGTAGTCGAATCAGACCTTATGAGCGCGGACACGGACGAAGCCCTCTTCGTCGCCCCCGAAGCAGCGCGCGAAGACATTTTGGACTCACCGGGAAGCAACGCAATCGCTAGTTCGCACATAGACACAATCGCCGTGATCGGGGCGGGCACGATGGGACACGGCATCGCGCAGGTCGCCGCGCTGGCCGGCTACCGCGTCGTGCTGCGCGATGTCGAACGCGAATTTCTCATGCGGGGCTTGCGCGCCATCGAAGAGAATCTGGAAAAGGGCATCCGGCGCGGCAAGACGACGGAGGCCGAGCGCGACCTCGTGCTGCAACGCATTCGCGGCGCGACGAGCCTCTCCGAGACGGCGCACGCAGACCTCTTTATCGAAGCCGTGCCCGAGCGCATGGAGTTGAAGCAGGAGACGCTCAGCGCAGTCGAGCAGATCGCGGAGCGCGATTTCATCTTTGCGACGAACACCTCTTCGCTCTCGATCACGGAGATCGCAAGCGCAGCGGCACATCCCGAACGCGTCGTCGGCATGCACTTCTTCAACCCCGTCCACATCATGCGTCTCGTCGAGATCGTCGTCGGGAGCGAGACGAGCGACGAGACGGTTGAGACGGCGCGTGCGGTCGGCCAGCGAATGAAGAAAGAGCCGATCACGGTGCGCGACGTGCCGGGTTTCGCGTCGAGCCGTCTGGGCGTGGCGCTCGGTCTGGAAGCGATGCGGATGTTGGAGCAGGGGGTGGCGAGCGCGAAAGATATAGATACCGCGATGGAACTCGGCTACAATCACCCCATGGGGCCGCTCCGCCTGACTGATCTCGTCGGCCTCGATGTCCGTCTGAGCATTGCCGAATATCTGCACCGCGCGCTCGGTTCGGAGACTTTTCGCCCGCCGGAAATCCTGCGGCGCATGGTCGCCGAAGGCCGTCTCGGCAAAAAGAGCGGCGAGGGTTTCTACGACTGGAACGAGGAAGAACAGGTGAGCGGGCGGCGTTGAGCGGTTAAAACTTATCCCCGCCGTCTCTACCGCCTGTCTTCTTGCTGACTGCTGATCGCTAACTGCTTCTTTTATGACCACGCCGACCAACGAAGAGAGACGTTTTGCGTTGCGCATGGCGCTGCGCCTGCCCATCGTCGTCTCCGGTCGTGCGGAGGACGGGGCGGCGTGGAGCGAGCCGACCGAGACGGACGACATCTCCACCACCGGCGCACTCTTTCATCTCAACCAGAAAGTGACGCGCGGCGAACAACTCTACCTGCGCGCACACCGCCCCGACGGCGCACCCATCGAAGTCACCGCACGCGTCGTCCGCATCGCCTCCGCCATCTACGGCACGGCGCGCATCGGCGTCGCCATCCTCGAACCCACGGAAAACTGGCTCCGCCTCTTCGTCTCATGGGTCGCAGACGATCAAGTCGCTCAAGACAGTGATGGGTGACAAGTGACGAGTTAAAGCAGAAGAATTATCTTTAACTTATCACGCATCACTCATCACTGTTTTATCTCACTCGTCACCCGTCACTCATCACTGCTTTTAAGAGATTTACCATGCTCAAAAGAATATTTTTCGCCCTCGCCCTGTTTGCCGCCCTCTGCTGCTCCGCAGTCCACGCGCAAGACTGTGCTCCGCCGCCCCTCGTCGCCAACGCGAAATCGGCCAACCTCTTTACGCCCGAACAGGAGATGATCTTCGGCGAGTTGACGCTGCAAAACATGTCTGGCGAGATTCGCTTCCTGCGCGACGAGGCGTTGCAGGCTTACATCAACGCCATCGGCGGCAAACTGGCGAAGCACCTGCCGCCCATCGGCCTGCGCTTCCAGTTTCACCTCGTTGACCTGCCCGAAACCAACGCCTTCAACATTCCCGGCGGCCACGTTTTCCTCTCACGCAAACTCGTCGCTTTCGTCAACAACGAAGACGAACTGGCGGGCGTCATCGCGCACGAACTCGGGCACGCCGTCGTCCGCCACGGGGCGACGGACATGTCCGATGCGCTCCGCAAAATTCTCAATATCAGCGCACTCGGCGACCGCAAAGACATCACCGAAAAATATAACCTGCTGATCGAGCGTGCGCGCACGAAGACTTTTTCGCGCAAACGCGACCATGAAAACGAGCAGCAACTCGAAGCCGACCGCGTCGGGCTGTTTGCGATGGTGGCGGCGGGCTACGACCCGGCGGCCTTCTCCGCCTTCTTCGACCGCCTGACCGAAAGCGAGGGCAAGACCGGCGGCTGGTTTTCCGATCTCTTCGGCAAGACGCGCCCGGAGCACAAACGCCTGCGCGAGATGATCCGCGCCACAGAGAAACTTGCCCCCTCCTGCCGCGATGGGCGCACCGCGAAAACGACGGGAGATTTCCTGAAGTGGCAGGCGGATGTCGTCTCGTTCCGCGAGACGGGGCGCAAGGAAGAGTTGCCCGGCCTGCTCTGGAAGAAAGAGCTTGCGCCCAAACTGCGCAGCGACGTTTCCCACTTCGCCTTTAGTCAGGACGGAAAATTTCTGCTCGCGCAGGATGACTTCGCCGTCACGGTCATCGACCGCGAACCGCTCCAGGTGCTCTTTCAAATTCCCGTCGAAGAGGCCAACGGAGCCTCGTTCACGCCCGACGGGCGATTCGTCGTCTTCACCACCGAAAATCTGCGCTACGAAAAATGGAGCGTCGCCGAGCGCAAGCCCGTGGAGGTGCGCGAGTTGGTTGTGAGGCGCGATTGCTGGGAGCACAAACTTTCGCCCGACGGAAACTATCTGGCCTGCGTAGACACTTCAACCACCATCAATGTGCTCGAAACCAGAACGGGCAAGCGCGTCTGGGAGAAGAAAGAGTTCTACCCCCTGACGGCGTTCGAGTTCTTTTTCTGGCTCGCGTCAAGCAGAGGCGAAGCCGATAACAAGACCAACTTTTTTCGCATCGAGTTTTCGCCCGATTCGCGCTACGTGCTGTTCAGCCGCTCCGACAAGTTTCGCTTCCGCATCAGCATAGACGGCATGACCGCCGCCGCTTCGGAGAACACCGCGCTCGCGCTCGACCTGACGACGCTCCAACCGGCGGAGATAGGCGGCGACCTGAAAAAGATCGCGTCGCGCCCTTACGCCTTTTTGAACGCGGGCGAGGTGCTCGGCATGCCCTCGCGGAAGATGGAAGAGGCAGGCGTGTTCTCCTTCCCCGCTGGCAAGCGTCTGCAAAAGTTCACCTTCGCCGCGCAGGAGATCAAGCGCACGGCCAACCCTTCCTACGTCATCATCAAGCCGCTGGCGAACGCGCGCATGGGCGTCTTCGATCTGAAAAAAGGGATCATCACCTCCGGCATGAACAAGGCTGACGGCACGCTCTGGAACGACCTCATGGCCTTCGAAGCGACCAACGGCAAAATCCTGCTCCGCGAAGTGAAGTACAACGAGGAGAAGAAGAGTTTCGACGGCAAAGAGATCGGCACCGTAGAGATTCCCGTCGGCTCGCTCAGCAATCTCAACGCCGCCGAAGTCTCCGATAATTTCAACTGGCTCGTCCTGTCCTCAAAGACTCGCGGCGGGCTGTGGAATCTCGAAACCGGCGAGCGCAAACTCTACGTGCGCGGTTTCAAAGGCGGAATTGTCGCCAACGACGGCGGCGGCGTCGCAGACTTTGCCAAGCTCGACGACACGCAACACAGTCTGGTCTTGATGAATGCGCTCGACCAGACGGTCACACCCATACAGGAGTTGCCGGAGAAAGGTGCGCAGCAATACGGGCGTTTCGTGCTGCTGCGAAGCAGTCTGAAAGAGAAGAAAGAGGAGCCGAAAAGCGTCTCCGCCTTCTTCGGTGGAGACGAGTCGGACGGTTCGGGACTGCGCCGCGAGGTGCGCTTCGAGTTGAAAGATTTCATTCAGAACAAAGTGATCTGGTCGCGCGAGTTTCCGAAGGCCGCGCCCGAATATTCTTTCGATGAATTCAGCGGGCGTCTGATCTTCTACTGGCGGCTCGGCAGCGAGGCGGGCAAAGCCAAGTTGAGAGAGTCAACCGAACTGCAAGCCAAAGCCGACGCGCTCGGCAACAAGACCGACGATTATCTGGTCGAAGTCGTGGACGCTTTCGCGCAGAAGACGGTCGGCCTCCTGCTGCTCGAAACCGGCAACGGCTCATTCAGTGTCGGCGCGGGTCTATCGGAAGCCGACTGGCTGGTGCTGCACGATTCGGGAAACCGTGTGCTCGTCTATTCGATCAAGAGCGGAGATTTGCGCCATCGTTTTTTCGGCAGCGTCGCGGCGATCAACCCGAAGAAGAATCAACTCGCCGTAGAGAATCTGCCGGGCGAAGTCGCGCTCTACGACCTCGACAGCGGCGAACGGCAGACCACCTTCGTCATCGGCGGCAGCGCGGCTTTCGTCAGGTTCAATCTCAAGGGCGACAGGTTCTTCGTCCTCAGCGACGCTCAATCGGCCTACGCTTTCGACTTGAACAAACTCGCGCCCAAAACCTCACCGGCGAAATAAACGCGAGATTTCGAGTTTCAGGTTGCAGATCGCCTGTTCTTTGGTTTTAACTGGAGAACTGCAACCTGAAACCTATTTTTCGGAGAAGATTATAATGTCGCAATCTTACGAAACTCTGCTGGTCGAGCGGCGCGGGCGCGTCGCCATCATCACGATCAACCGACCTGAGAAACGCAACGCTTTGAACATCCAGACGCGCGCCGAGGGCGCAGCCGCGCTCGAAGAGTTGCGCGAGGACGAGACGGTACGCGTCGTCGTCTTTACGGGCGCGGGCGATAAGGCTTTCATCGCGGGCGCAGACATCGCGGAGTTTGCCGGTCGCACCGCCAACGTCCAGCGCGACGTGATGACGGGCCGCTCGCTCTTCACCGCCATCGACACTTTCCCGAAACCCGTCATCGCTATGATCAACGGCTACTGCCTCGGCGGCGGCTGCGAACTCGCTCTGGCCTGCGACCTCCGCATCGCGAGCGAGCGCGCCTCTTTCGGCCAGCCGGAGATCAACCTCGGCATCATCCCCGGCGGCGGCGGCACGCAGCGTCTCACGCATCTGGTCGGCGAAGGCAAAGCGATGGAGTTGATCTTGACGGGCGAGATCATAGACGCGCAGACGGCCTACGCTTACGGCCTCGTCAACATGGTCGTCCCGGCGGAAGAACTCGAAGCGAAGACTCTGGAGATCGCCAACCGCATCGCGGAGAAGAGTCCGATCGCGCTCCGCATGGCGAAGGAGGCCGTCAAGACCGCCTCGCGCTCGACGCTCGACGAAGGACTACGCCGCGAGATCGATCTCTTCGCCCTCTGCTTCTCCAGCGAAGACAAAGACGAAGGCGTCAAAGCCTTCATGGAAAAACGCAAACCCGAGTTCAAAGGACGCTAACTCCGGCCACCGCTCAAGCCGCCGGTTCGACGCCCACACGAATAACCTATCGTTTCCCGGATCAAATAAGAGGCGTCCTGCTCGCTAACAGGCCGCCTCTTATTTTTTCGTCTCCACCCGCCGCAACGCCAGCTTGACGAGTTTTCGCACGCTAAGCTAATCTCTCCATTCGTCGCCCACACGATAAAACCAACCAAGGGGCCGTAGCTCAGCTGGGAGAGCGCATGACTGGCAGTCATGAGGTCAGGGGTTCGATCCCCCTCGGCTCCACCATTATCATCAAGAACTTACGGCAGCCGGAAACGGCTGCTGTTCTTGTTTCGGGGCATATTTGGGGCGCGCTTTTCTGCCCGACAGGCTGGCCGCTGCCACGGCGTTCTGTTTGCCCCAGTCGGTCGCGTGCGTGTAACGGCGCGTCGTGTTCGGATTCGAGTGTCCCATCAGCTCCGCGATGGTCGATTCGCTCCACCCGTCCTCGGCCAACCTGGTGCCGAACGTGTGGCGCAGATCATGCCAGCGGAGGCCGTTAATGCCCGCCAGACGACACGCAGTGCCAAACGCTTTTTTAAGGACAGCGTAAGGCTTGCCCGTCTCTGGATTGATGAACACGTATTCTACACTCGAAGGCGCGCGCCTGAGCGCGAGCAGGGTGTTTCTTACCTCTTCATTCATCGGCACCGGATAATCTTTCCCCGTCTTAGAATTCGGCACGTAGATGACGTTACGCTGAAAATCAACCTTCTCCCAACGAAGGTTCAACTGGTCACCTCGGCGCATGCCGGTGCCGAGGGCGACGGTAACGAATGGCCGAAGGTGCGCCCGCTCGCCGGTCAAAGTAGCCATCAGTCTCAGCTCCTCTTCGTCGAGCAGGTAGCGCGTGCGCTTATTATTCTCGGCCAACAACTCGACATCCTGACACGGGTTAGTCGCGACCATTTTGTGTCTGATCGCGAGGGTGAAAATACTTGAGAGCAATTGAAGTTCCCGGTTAGTGCTCGAGGGTTTACGAGTCGTTCCCCTGTTCGTGATAGACTCGCGCCGTTCCCGTTTGTATTTTTCTATCAGCAAGGGCGAAATCTGTGCAAAGGTTTTGCCCTTGAACCATTCACAGAGCACGATCACTGTGTAACGGATGTTGGTTTCCCACGAACGCCTATTCTCACGCGCCCAAGGTTTGTAAACCTCTTCGACGAATTGAACGAAATCTTGGCCGCCGCTCGGCCTCCCATATCGCCCCTCGAAGACATCTTTCTTTGCCTCGAGTTCCGCCTGCTCGGCTTCGTACTTGGTGCGCGCCTCGGGAATGGCAGCACGGTATCGGACGCCGCGAATGGTGAAGGCGTATCTCCACCGTGGATTCTTCGGCGTCCCTCTGTTTTCAACTGGCATGGTTTTCCTTTCCCGGAATTCGCAGCCACACCGGGCCGCATGCTACAGCATCCACACTCTCAAGGCACTATCTGCCGGCGCACTCCTTCGTCCACTCGTCAATCTCACGAGCCTCGAAGAGGAGCTGCCGGCCAGCTTTGCGAAAAGGGATCTTCTTCTTATGCACGAGCTGATAGATGGTGCTCGGCCGACACCGGAGCAAGGTGGCCACTTCGGCAACGGTCAGGTACTGAGACAAGCTGTGCGGGAGTGGAGCATCTGCCGGAAGCTTCAAGTGAGGCTTCGGAGCATCCGTTCGCGATGGACGCCCACTACTTTCTTTGGCGGTCATGATTGAAACCCTTCTCGGGAGGTGGTGGTCAACAGAGCGGCCTCCGGGTGTGATAGTTCGATTAACTTCCTGAAATTAGCTTTCACCTGGTGGCGCGGGCGCGCGCCTTATCGGCCTTCGTCACGTAGCGCTTGCCGGTCTTAGGCCGATAGTGAGAGCGACGCCACGCGGCATGGCAGCGCTTACATTCTGGGCGACGGCCTTCACGACAACTTTGCTCCCTGTAGAAAGCCCAGAGCGCCTTGCGCACGCCGCAATGCCGGCACCGCTTGAACTGCCCGCCCTGGTGCTCCCTCGAGGGAAATCTGTTGAGAAAATCGGCGTTTTCTGCCATTTCGGCACCGTCTCAAAACAACTCACTACCATCAGACCCGCATAAACACTGCACCAAATCAAATAGTCCTGCTGATGAAATGAAATTAATTTCTACAGCTAGCGATACTGTGGGCGTCGCACGTTACCCTCAGTCTTTCCAGGTCTGGGAAGGACCCGCGCGCCTATGAGCGCGATCACGATTTGAGAAAAAAGCTCGAAAACTCGTGACTCGTGACGAGCCACGTTACCCTGACAGGACTGACGCCTACGCTCCACCGCTGCCCTCCGTGCTGCGCTCCCGCTCTCGTCTCTCAGTCTTCCGTGCTGCGGCACCGGCGCTGGCCAATGCCGCGTCCGTGTCTATGAGCAGGTGAGAGACGATCTGCTCCCAGTCTGACGGGCGCGTGCCGGCCATGCACGCGCGCCAGCCGCGCAGAAGTGAATATGGGTCCGGAGATGGCTGCGCCTCTCGCTCGCTCTTAACTTCTCGCTCCAGGGCTTCGAATAGCTCACCTGCTATCTGCTCGACATCATCAAGATCGTCCCTGGCATCGCTGATGACGTCCTTCAATACCTCCAGGTAGGTGAGCGCGACCTCGGTCGGGATGCGACCCTCGATGCTCACCTGCTCATCGACGAGGAAGAGGCAGCCATTCAGCGAATCGACTTGCGTCTGGAACTGCTCGCGCGCTTCCTGTAGCCTGCCGTTGCGTGCCAGGGTTGCTCCTACGTAGATGAAGCCTCCTCTAGTGAAAAACTCCTCCTGCTCGTCATTCCCTTGAATCTCGCTGTTCTCTTTGTCGCTCATCGATGTCTCCTCTGATCATGTAGCGCAAGCTGTGCGCCCCATTAGCGTCCAATTCCGTCCAAGTTGCTTGAGCACTGGAAGCCTAGCCGGATGGCCCGTCATGCCCCGCTGGTGACTCAGAATCTCCACCTGTGCGGCGAATCTCTCGCTTCCGCGCGACGGCCGCGTAGGCACGCTCCCCTTCTAGCTGATGCATAAACTCCTGATGAGTTTTGTTGTGCTTCCTCGGCCCGCACTTGATGCAGCAGGCTACCAGGTTCTCCATCACCTCAAGGCCGCCCCGCGACTTCGGCACCTTGAGCCTGATTTGTAACTCCACCCGCTCCTCATAAGGGATAGGCTCCTCGGCCCAGCGTGCGGTCAGCGTCTCTTCGTCGACGAATCCTTCTAGCTCCAGTTCCCTCAATTCCTGATAAAGCTGGTAGGCGGGGTTTGACCGCAGGTGCGCGCCGCAATAGGCGCACTGCTCGCCCTGTGCCGCCACGATTCGTTCGCGCAGCACGTAGATCTGCGCCCTGACCGCCGCCCGCTGGGACTTCAGCTCCTCATACCGCTGCCGCTGTTTCTCGAAGTCCCGGGCAATCCGTTCCTGCTCTTCGAGTAATTCAGTGTATTCGTCGCGCATCTTCTTCTCCGATGAAGCTGTCCGCTGCTCAAGTTCCATCCGCCCCGCGAGATTAGCCGGATGGACCGTCCCGCGCCGCTGCAGCCTCGGAATCTCTACCCCATCGACGGCTGGCATGATCATTCCGCCTGTTCACTACCTCGCCTCTGGCCAGAGCATCGGCCTCCTCGCGCCGCAAGCCCCCTTCATACTGCATGATGGCTGCCTGCTCCTCCTCAAGCGTCAACTCCTCTTCCAACTCTTCGGGTAGCTGGCCAGCCTGCCCGGGCGGCCCCTCAGCGCCATGCAGCTCGATTTCCACGCTCCGGACGGCAGGCGTCGTCAGCCGCTCCGCGAGCCGTTCCCACGTGGCCGCAGCCTCCGGGTCCGCCTCCGGCTCCACGTCTGACACAGCCGGCATCTCCTCGGCCAGGGGGGTTAGGACAAAATTTCCTAGCCCCCTCTTAACTTCATGACCCGCCTGCACTTGCGCGAGGGTTAAATTCACCACGGACTCTATTTTCGTCTGCACCCGCGTCCACCCGTTCAAATATCCCTCTGGCTCCTCCCCGTCAAGCAGCTCCTCGCGCTGGTTGGCAGGGAGTTGCGCGGCCATCTCCTCCAGCTTCTCGAGATTCGTCAGGATGATCTTCTGGCAGGTCTTCATCACGTCTACCGCCGAGCGCGGGCGCTTCTGCTTCCTCCGCTTCATCGGGGCGTCCGGAATCATGCTGTAGTTATCAGCGGCGGCGATCCGGATGGCCTCGCGCTGCCTCCTGCGGTCCGTCTCGTGCCATTGTGAGGAAGA
>DASWNS010000420.1:0-9782 GCA_036399115.1 Pyrinomonadaceae bacterium
TTTAAGTTGGGTTTAAGCGGCATTTGGATTTTGGATTTTCTTATGTACCCGTCTGAAGAACAACTGAGAGCGGGAGCGTTGGCGCGTATCCTGGAGCGAAACCGGCTGGTGGCGCGCGTGGCGATTGCGCGAAAGAACGGTGCGCGCATCGTGTTTGCCAACGGCTGCTTCGACATTCTGCACGTCGGCCATGTGCGCTATCTGGAAGCGGCGCGCGCGCTGGGCGATCTGCTCGTCGTAGGGATCAACACTGACGCGCAGGTGCGCCAGTTGAAAGGGGCTGGACGCCCGTTTATCACCGAGCGCGAGCGGGCGGAGATCATCGCCTCGCTGCGTTCCGTCGATCTCGTCACGATCTTTCCCGAACCGACGGTTGAGACGCTGCTGCTCGCCATTCGCCCGGACATCCACGCCAAGGGGACGGACTACACGGCAGACACCGTGCCCGAACGCGAAGTGGTGCGCTCCTACGGCGGTCGCGTCGCCATCGTCGGCGACCCCAAAGACCACTCCTCCTCCAACATGATCGTCCGGCTCAACCAGCCGAATACAGCGCCGAACGAAGTGACGAGTGACGAGTGACCGCTGACAAGCAGGAAAAAGCCGTCAGACGTGTATTGAGAGAAGCGGTTTCCTTCCGTAGCAGTGAGTGCTCCTGCTAATTGCCCTCCGCGTTGTTGACGGTTGACGCCGCTTGCGTTCGCGGCTTTTCCGGTTTCCGATTCACCCGCCGCTGTTTTATCTTGTCACCTGTCACTCGTCGCACGCCACTGTTTTTATGCGGATTTTGATCGTCAAATTGGGAAGCATCGGCGACATCGTGCACACTCTGCCGTCGCTGGCTGCGATCCGGCATGCGCTGCCGCGTGCGGAAATCGCGTGGGCGGTGGAACGTCGTGCGGCGGAAGTTTTAAGGGACAACCCTCTCGTGGATCGTCTCATCGAACTCGATACGAAGGCTTTGAGGCGTTGGAGGCCGGTGTCTGGGGAGACGCTGTTGGCACCGCGCCAGCAGTTGCGTCGGCTCCGCGCCTCGGCCTTCGATGTCGCGCTCGACTTTCAAGGTCTACTCAAATCCGCCGCCATCGCACGCCTCTCGCGCGCTTCGCGCTCCTACGGCTTCGCGCGCCATTCTCTGCGCGAACCGGCCAGCCGCTTTTTGTTGACCGAGACGGTTAACGTTCCCACGAACACGAACGTCATACGAAAGAATCTCGCGCTCGCGGCGGGCGCGCTCGGCATCAGCGTGCCGCAGGACGGCGACGAATTCGAGTTTCCGCTCGGCGTGTTCGCGCAGCATGAGCGCGAGGCTGAAGCGGCGGCGGCGTTAGTTGATGAGAAGTACGCTATTTTGAATGTGGGCGGCGGCTGGCCGACGAAGTTGTGGAGCGCGGAGCGATACGGCGCGCTGGCCGATGCGCTGTCGGCGCAACACGGCCTGCGCTCGCTCGTGACTTATGGACCCGGCGAGCGCGAGTTGGCGGAGAGCGTCGCGGGTGCGAGCCGTTCGGGAGCGGCGCAGGCTTTGAGTCTCTCTCTGAAAGGTTTTTACGCGCTGGCGCGGCGCGCTAAGTTGTACGTGGGCGGCGATACGGGGCCGACGCATCTGGCCGTGGCGGCGGGTGCGCCGGTCGTCGGCCTGTTCGGCCCGACGGAGTGGTGGCGTAACGGCAGCCCGCGCGCAGCGGACATTTGCGTCGAACGCACGGACATCAATTGTCGCGTCGCCTGTCATCGTCGCGCCTGCTCGGTGTGGGTCTGCATGGAGATCGAGGTGGCGAGCTTGCTGGCGGCGGCGAGCGAACGGCTGGCGCGTGCGGCAGTGGAGTCGAAGCGCGTGGAGGCTTTGAGGATTGCGTAGAGGCGGGACATGGGTGCAGCGTTGGCGCGTGCCGCTCGGCTTTCTGGTGGCCGCGCTCTTCATCGTGCTCGCACGACCGCGCGGCGTGACGCTCGCCATCGGGGGGGCGGTTGCCGTCTGCGGCCTGCTCGTGCGCGCGTGGGCTTCCGGGCACATACGCAAAAACGACGCGCTCGCCGTCTCCGGTCCCTACGCCTACACGCGCAACCCGCTCTATCTCGGCACGTTCATCTTAGGCTTGGGCTTCACCATCGCGGCGGCAGGCGATTGGTGGTTGCTCTACCTTGTGCTCGGGGGGATGTTCGCGGCCTTGTTTTTGGGCATCTATTTGCCTGTGATGCGCGTCGAAGCGTTGACCCTCGCACAGCTTTTCGGCGAGGACTACAGGCGTTACGCGGCGTCGGTGCCGCTGCTCTTCCCGCGTCTCACGCCTTACGGCGGCGACGACGGGCGCGCGACGAGATTGACGTTTGATCTGAGCCTGTACCTGCGCTACCGCGAGTATCGCGCCGCGCTCGGATTGCTGGTTGGTTGGAGCGTCCTCGCGCTCAAGGCTTTCTTCGTGAAGTGAGAATCGAGATGCTGCGTCAAAGGCTCAGAATGTTATTTGTCCTGCTCACGCTCACGGCCTCGTGCGCCGCCGTCGTCTTGGCCGGTACACACGGCGCGACGACGGAGACGAAGGATGCAGAGAGCGCGGCCAAGCCGAGGCCGCTCCCTTTCGCCCCTGACGAACAACTCACTTACGAAGGCGAGTTCTCCAAGTTGCTGCTGCGCGGCATCAACATCGCCGAATTCAAGTTTACGGTCGAACGCGCGCAGCCTGCGGCGGTAACGGTCACGACGAGCGAGAACGCCGTAAGCCGGAGCGCGAACGCTGTTCCGGCTCCGGCCAATCTCGTCTTTAAAGCCGACGCGGTGGCGAAGGGCTGGTTTCGCAAACTCTTCGGCATTGACTTTCACTACAACTCGGAATCCGTCGTCGAGCCGACGACCCTGCGCATCCTGAACAACACGACGCGCGACGAACAGGGCAAACGCCTGCGCACGAGCGAAGCCGTCTTTGATCGCACGCATAATTTGTTGACGTGGACGCAACGCAACCCGCACGACCCGCAGAGCGCGCCGCGCGTCGTCAGCGTGCCGCTCCAGAACGCCTCGCACGATCTCATCTCCGCCATCTATTTTCTGCGCACGCAGCCGCTCGAACCCGGACGCACCTTCGAACTCGACATCAGCGACGCGGGCGCGGTCTATCGCATCCCGGTCAAGGTCGGGGCGCGCAAGCGCATGAAGTCCGTCGTCGGGCGCGTGCAGACAATTCGCGTTGACATCGAAATCTTCGGCGCGCAACGGCTCATTGACCGCAAAGGCGAAATGACGCTCTGGATCACGGACGACGCGCGCCGCCTCCCCGTTCGCGCACGCATCGACACGGACATCGGCACGCTCGACATCACCCTCAAAAAAGTCTCAGGCGTTAACAACGACGCCGCCGCCGCCGGTCGCCGCTAATTCGTGTTTGAGCAACCGGCTCAGGCGCGCGGTTCCAAAATATGAGTTACATCGTGGCCGACATGGAGGCCGGGGACTGGGAGCAGGTGCGCTCGATCTATCTTGAGGGCATCGCCACGGGCGTCGCGACTTTTGAGACGAGCGCGCCGACGTGGGAGAAGTGGGACGCGTCGCACCTGCGGAAGATGCGACTCGTGGCGCGCGCCGGTGACCGGGGCGACGAGGGCGACGGGGGCGAGATTTTAGGTTGGGCGGCTCTGAGTCCGGTGTCCGACAGATGCGTCTATGGCGGGGTGGCGGAGGTGAGCGTGTACGTCGGAGAGCGCGGGCGTGGACGCGGCATCGGGCGCGCGCTGCTCCAATCGCTCGTCGCAGCATCGGAGCGAAACGGAATCTGGACGCTGCAAGCGGGCGTGTTTCCGGAAAATGCCGCGAGCATCAAGTTGCATCTGAGTTGCGGCTTTCGAGAAGTCGGCAGGCGCGAGCGCATCGGGAAGTTGAACGGAGTCTGGCGCGATACTTTGCTGTTGGAGCGTCGCAGCCAAAGCGTCGGGGCGTCTTGAGAGCCTGTTTCAAATTAAGAGCTTGTTTCAAAACTGCGTTTTCCGCCTCTCCGCCTTTCCATTTTTACCGCGCGCTTCGGGTTTGCGTTCGAGGAGATTATGACGATCCGCTTCAGCCGCAGACTCGCCATCCTGTTCGGCATACTCGCGCCGCTCGGCGAGACGGTTCGCCGTTGGAGCACCTGGCAGGAGAACCCGCCGAACCTGTTTGACGATTACATCATGGGCGCGTTTTTGCTCTACGGCGCATGGCGTGCGGGGCGCGACCTGCGCAGCGGTCAACGCTTTCTCGCGGCGGCCTGGGCTTTTACGTGCGGCCTCGGCTATTACAGTCTCTTCGGGCAACTGAAAAGCTGGAGTTTGCATGAGATTGACCCCGCGCCGATTCCCTCCGGCTGGGTGCTGGCGATCAAGGGCGTGGGCGTCGCGCTCTCGGTGCTGGCGCTGGCGTTGAGTCTCAGGCGAACGCCTGAGAGCCAGTCCTGACGAAGCCGTGCGCTCCGCGATCCTCTCCGCACGCTTTTGTTGACACCACGCGGGCAATCACTTACAACTTAACTCGCTCCGCCTATCACACCCGGAAGAGAGCAGGCGGCGGCACGCCCGCAGCAAACGAGACGACATGACGTTACAGCCTGACGGCACGCTCAAAGCGACTCCCCCGACCGACGTTCAAACCGCGTCTTCAACTAATCGACACCCATCCGCCAGCGAAGAGTCTCTGCCGCTCGTGCTCAAACGCGACTCGATCCAACTTCTTCTGCAATCGCCCAACAAGCTCTTCCTCTACTGGAGTTTCGCCAACGATCCGCGCGTCGCTCTGCGTTCGGCCTTCGGCGAGTTGGCCGCGCATTACCGGCTGGCGGTGCGTCTGGTCAAGGTTGAGAGCGGCGAGGAGTTTTTGCTGGATGCGCCGGGCGAGCGTATGCAATGGTTCGAAGTCTACCCGCGCCACGTCTATCGCGCCGATGTCGGCTTCCACGCGGCGGGACGCCCCTTCGTCCGCCTGCTCTCTTCCGGCGAGGTACGCACGCCGCCCGATAGCGCGTCGCACCTGTCGGCGCAAGAACCGGAGTTTCAGGTTAAGCCGGATGAGTTCGCACGCCTTCTGGACGGCGCGGGTTACGGAAGCTACGCGCGCGGGCTGACGAATGAGCCGGACGCTAACGCGGGCGGGCGCAGCGGCCTTGCAGCTATCATCAAAGACGCATCCGAGGACGCGAGCGCAGGGCAGCACGCCGCACGCGAAGACGCCGCCGACGAATACCCGCACCGCTGATCTCTTAAGACGTGCCGCACGGATTTTTCAGTCTCATCCTTCACGCGCACCTGCCCTTCGTGCGCCATCCCGAACACGCAGAGTTTTTAGAAGAAGACTGGCTCTACGAAGCCATCACCGAAGTCTATCTCCCGCTGCTCGACGCGCTCAACGCGCTGCACGAGACGCACGCCGCCCCGCGTCTCGCCCTGAACCTCTCGCCCACGCTCTGCGAGATGCTCGCCGACCCGCTCCTGCAAACGCGCTACACGCGCCATCTCGAAAACCTCTCCGCACTCGCCGAAAAAGAAGTCGCCCGCACGCGCCTCGACGCACGACAACTGCTCCCCGTCGCGCGCATGTATCGCAGGCAACTGCGCCGCGCCGCCGAACTCTGGCACGAAGTTTACCGGCGCGACATCCTCAGCGGTTTTCGCGC
Source organism: Pyrinomonadaceae bacterium (assembly GCA_036399115.1). Classification (GTDB taxonomy): domain Bacteria; phylum Acidobacteriota; class Blastocatellia; order Pyrinomonadales; family Pyrinomonadaceae; genus JAIVJZ01. Next base: position 5,637 of record DASWNS010000420.1, read on the forward strand.
GCTGCAAGCGGCGGGCGTCTGCGAGATCATGACCTGCGCCGCGACGCACGGTTTCCTCCCGCTCATCTCGACGACCGAAGCGCGCCGCGCGCAAATCGAGATCGCCGTCGCCAACTATCAGAAGCATTTCGGTCGTCGCCCGCGCGGCATCTGGCTGCCCGAGTGCGCCTACGCCGAAGACATCGAAACGCTCCTCGCCGACGCCGGGCTTGAATACTTCATCGCCGACACGCACGCCATCCTCTACGGCGAGCCGCGCCCGCGTCAAGGCGTCTACGCGCCCGTCAAATTGACGAACGGCGTCGCCGCTTTTGCGCGCGATCTGGCGACGAGCCAGCAGGTCTGGAGTTCGATCATCGGCTATCCGGGCGACGCCAACTACCGCGAGTTCTACAGGGACATCGGCTGGGATGCACCGCTCGAATATCTCCGCCCGCATCTCCACGCGAACGGCGAACGCCGCCACCTCGGCCTCAAATATCATCGCGTCACAGGCCGCGAAGTGCCGCTCTCCGACAAACAACCTTACCGCCCGCACCGCGCCAGCCGCCGCGCCGCCCTCCACGCCGCGCATTTCGTTGACGAACGCATCAAGCAATGCGCCAGCCTGCGCCATGCGCTCGCCGGAGGCTACCTGCCCCTCATCACCTCCCCCTACGACGCCGAACTCTTCGGCCACTGGTGGTTTGAGGGCGTACAGTTTCTCGGACACGTCTTCCGCGAACTCGCGCGGCGTCGAGACGAGATCACAACCCTCTCGCCCGCCGACTATCTAGACACGCACACGCGCCTCCAGACGCAACGGCTCTCCCCTTCCTCTTGGGGCGCGGAAGGCTATTACAAAGTCTGGTTGAACGACACGAACGCCTGGCTCTACCCGCAACAGCACGCCGCCGAAGCGCGCATGACCGCGCTCGCCGACCAACATCCTGCGCCGCCCGGTGCGATGCTCACCCGCGCGCTCAATCAAGCCGCACGCGAACTGCTCCTCGCCGAAGCATCCGATTGGGCGTTTCAAATCTCTCAAGCCACCACCGCCGAATACGCCGCGCGTCGCTTCCGCTCGCACATCGCACGCTTCAACACGCTGGCCTCCGACATCGAACGCGGCGAGATCGACGCCGCGCGTCTCGCCGAGATCGAAGGCCGCGACAACCTCTTCGCCGAACTCGACTACCGCGCCTATCGTTCAAGATGAGACTCCACACGCCAGAGACGACGGACGGCGAAGCGGCGACGCCTTCAGAATTGCCGGACGAAAACTTCCCGCTCGTCATCGGCCATCGCGGCGCATCGAAGGTCGCCCCCGAAAACACTCTCGCCGCCTTCGAGCGCGCCCTCGCAGACGGCGCGGACGGCATCGAGTTCGACGTGCGACTCGCACGCGACGGCGTACCCGTCGTCATCCACGATGCGACGCTCAAACGCACCGCCGCCCTCCACACGGACGCTCCAATAGCATCCCTCTCATCCACCGGGTTGTCCGCCATAGATGTCGGCTCCTGGTTCAACCAGCGATTCCCCGCCCGCGCGCAGAACGCCTACCGGCGCGAAACTATCCCCACGCTCGCCCGCGTCTTCGAGTCAATCGCCCCGCGCTGCCGTGTGCTCTACGTCGAACTAAAATTCGCAGCGGCGGATATGAGAAACTCCGCTGGCGGCGTCACAAACTTCGTGGAGAAAGTCGTGGCGGAAGTTCGCGCGCACTCGCTGGAGCGGCGTGTCGTGATCGAAAGTTTCGCGCTCCCCATCGTCGCAGAGGTGAAGCGCATCGCGCCCGACTTGCGCACGGCAGCCGCCTTTGAACGACGGCTCGGGCGGCCACTCGTCGCTCCGCGCACGCTGCTCCGCCGGGCACGCGCCTGCCGTGCGGATGAACTCGCGCTCGGGCGTTCGCTCGTCTCGCGTCGCATGATCGAGGCGGCGCGAGCCTCCGGGTTGCCAAGCGTCGTCTGGACGGTTGATCATCCGTCATGGGCGGGACGCGCGAGCGCGCTCGGCCTTCGCGCCATCATCACCAACGATCCGGCGCGCATGCGTGCCGCCCTCGGAGACTTTCGTGGCCGAGCATAGTTTTGAAATAAGCTCCCGGTTTCCGGCATGACAATTTCCGCCTCTTCAACAGATAAGATTTTCGTCCACGAGCACTACGCGATTCACTACCGGCGCGCGGCGTCGCGTGCGCAGTGGGCGGGCGGCGAGGCGCATCCGGCTTACGCCGCGCTGTTCGTGCTGTCCGGCGCGATGCGCTGGCAGGCAGGCGACGGGCGCAGCGGCGAACTGCGCGAGTCGGGGCTGCTTGTCGCCGCGCCGGGCGAAAGCGTCGGTGCGCGCGGAAGCCGTGTTGAGACGCTCGCGCTCTCGGTCGCGCCCTCTTTCGTGCTCGACTGCGCCGTCCGCGCACGTCTCACGCGCGACGATGCGCGCATCACTTTTCCCGCACAGGCCATCGAGCACGACCCGCGCCTCGGACGCCTCGCGCGCGACATGGCCGACGAACTGCGCGCCGCCGAAACCGGACACGAACTCATCGTCGCCGCCCTCATCGAACAAATTCTGATTCAACTGCTCCGCCGCTATGCCAGCATTCGGCGCACGGACGAACTCGAACTCTCCCGCGCCGGATTGGTAGATCGACGCATCCGCCGCGCCGTCGAGTTGATGCACGCCAATCTCGCCGAGGAACTGCCGCTCGAAGACCTCGCCGCCGCCGCCTATCTCTCGCCCTTTCATTTCGCGCGCCTCTTCAAAAAACTGACCGGCCTCCCGCCCCATGCCTACCTCGCAGCCCTCCGCCTCGAACGCGCACGCATGCTCCTCGCCACCACCGACCTGACCATCACCGAAGTCGCCGCGCGCGTCGGCTATGCCAACTCAAGCCACTTCGGCAAAGCCTTTCGCCAGTTCAACGGCCTCACCCCGCGCGCCTTTCGCTCCGCACTGACTACAGAGTCCAGAGGTTAGAGGTTAGTGAAAATCAGTTTGCGGCTACTGACTCACCGCTGTCCCCTGTTGTTAAGCAATTCTGCGACGACAATGCGCAAGATTTGACGAGACGCGGGCGGGCGCGGGCGCGTATCCTCGATGCGTAATAATTTTCCAGTTGGAGGATGCCGAACAAATATGGCAGTCGAAAAAGGGACAGAGATCGCTCCGGCGAAAGGCAAGCTCGGCGTGTTGCTTGTGGGCTTAGGCGCGGTAAGCACAACATTCATCGCGGGTGTCGAAGCGATCAAGGCGGGGCTGGCCGAGCCGATTGGCAGCCTGACGCAGATGGGCACGATTCGTCTCGGCAAGCGCACAGAGAATCGCTCGCCCGCGATCAAGGATTTCGTGCCGCTCGCAGGCTTGAACGATCTCGTCTTCGGCGCATGGGATATCTTCCCCGATTCCGCCTACGACGCAGCGATGCACGCGGGCGTGCTCGAAAAAGAACTGCTCGTCAAACTCAAGACGCCTTTGCAAAAGATCAAGCCGATGAAGGCCGTCTTTGATCAAAACTACGTGAAACGTCTGAACGGCGAGAACGTCAAGACGGGCGAGAACAAACTCGAACTGGCCGAACAGTTGATCGCGGAGATCGAAGAGTTCAAACGCAAGAACAAGTGCGAGCGGCTCGTCATGATCTGGGCGGCCTCGACCGAAATCTTCCTCAAGCAGCACGCCGTCTACAAGACTCTCAAGTCCTTCGAGCAGGCGATGCGCGACAATCACAAGGCCATCGCGCCTTCGATGATCTACGCCTACGCCGCGCTCAAACTCGGCATCCCCTTCGCCAACGGCGCGCCGAATCTCACGGTGGACATCCCCGCCATGATGGAACTGGCAGACCAGAACAACGTGCCCCTCTGCGGCAAGGATTTCAAGACCGGCCAGACGCTGATGAAGACCATCCTTGCGCCCGGCCTGAAATCGCGCATGCTCGGCCTGCACGGCTGGTACTCGACCAACATCCTCGGCAACCGCGACGGCGAAGTCCTAGACGATCCCGAATCCTTCAAGACGAAAGAGGAATCGAAACTCTCCGTCCTCGAATACATCCTGCAACCGGACGTCTACCCCGAACTCTACAAAGACTTCTCGCACGTCGTGCGCATCAACGACTATCCGCCGCGCGGCGACACTAAAGAGGGTTGGGACAACATA
>DASWNS010000421.1:0-10372 GCA_036399115.1 Pyrinomonadaceae bacterium
ACGCCGCAGGAGATGCTCGCGCTCGGTCAGAGTCTTGAGACGCTCCCGCGCGTGCGCGCCGTCTTGCAGCAGGATCAGAAGCGGTTCGCCGCGTTGCTCGCCGCGCTCCCGGCGTGCGCGGCGGCGGCGCGTGTCATTCGCGAAGCCATCGCGGACGAGTTGCCGAAGCGCGGCGAAGGTAGAGGGATAATTCGCGCGGGTTATTCCGACGAACTCGATAAACTGCGCGAGTTGTTGCGCAACGGCAAGACTTATCTGGCCGAGATGGAACAGCGTGAACGCGCACGCACGGGGATCAAGAGTCTCCGCGTCGGTTACAACAAGGTCTTCGGTCACTACATCGAAGTCACGCGCCCGAATCTTCATCTCGTCCCCGAAAGCTACACGCGCAAGCAGACGCTCGCGCAGGCCGAACGCTTCGTCACGCTCGAACTCAAAGAGCACGAATCGCTCGTCGTCAATGCACAGGAGCGCATTGGCGAACTTGAGACGAACATCTTCCGGCAGATCTGCGCGGAGATCGGGCGCAGCCGCGATGAGATTCTCGCCGCCGCTTCCGTCGTCGCACATCTCGACGTGGTCGCTTCGTTTGCCGAAGTGGCCGCCGAGCACAAATATGTTCGTCCCGTCGTCTCCGAGACGCCCGTGCTGCGCCTCACGGCGGGACGCCATCCGGTGATCGAGCGAATGTTTGCCGAGGGCGAATTCGTCGCCAACGATCTGAAACTCGGCGGCGAAAACGCGCCGGAGATAGCTTTGATCACAGGGCCGAACATGTCCGGCAAATCCACTTACCTGCGGCAGGCCGCGCTCATCGTCCTGATGGCGCAGGCCGGGTCTTTCGTCCCCGCGACGTATGCCACCATCGGACTCTGCGACAGAATCTTCACGCGCATCGGCCTCTATGATCGTCTGGGTAGCGGCGAATCAACTTTTATGACAGAGATGGTGGAGACGGCGCAGATACTCCACCATGCCTCCGAGCGTTCGCTCATTCTGCTCGACGAACTAGGGCGCGGCACTTCCACCTATGACGGCCTCGCCGTCGCGCGCGCCGTGCTCGAATACATACACAACCATCCGCAACTACGCGCGAAGACACTCTTCGCCACGCACTATCACGAACTAACCGCGCTCGCCTCCGTCCTCCCGCGCCTCGAAAATCTACACGTCGAGATCGCGGAGGAGGGAAGCGAACTTGTCTTCCTCTACAAGATCAGCCCCGGCAGCGCGGAGAAAAGTTACGGCGTCTATGCGGCCAAACTCGCAGGGCTGCCGCGCCCTGTGGTACGACGCGCCGAAGAGTTGCTGCGCGAATACGAATCACAGGGCGGCGAGAGACATTTTCCCGGCGAGAGCGCGGCCAAACAGACGGCGCAACTTCCGGCGCGAGAACGCGAGTCCAAAATTATTCAGGCGTTGATGTCACTCGATCCCGACGCGCTCGCTCCGGTTGAAGCCTTGATGAAACTTTTCGAGTTGCGCCGCATGGCGGAAGAGTGTGTGGATGAGACGGGGAAAGTAAGGGCGATTCGCAGCGCGTAACCGGACAGGCTCGTTCGGAAGGGGCAGAGAATGTCAGAAGTCCCAAGTCTCAAGTCATAAAGGCGCGTTTGACTTGAGGCCTGGGACTTCTCACTTATTAAGCCGGATCGGTGTGAATCTGAACTTTGGCGCGCGGGATTTCGGCTTCGATGGTGCGCAGCACTATGACGGAAGCGGCGTGCGCTTCTTCGAGAGTCTTGTCGCGTTCTACTTCCAGATGCAGGTCGATAAATTTCTGCGACCCGGAGCGGCGCGTGCGCAGATCGTGGAAACCGAGCACTCCCTCGCCGCGAAAGCGACCCACGATCTCCGCCACCTTTTTATCCACTTCCGGCGGCAGACGCCGATCCATCAACGCGTCCACCGACTCGCGCCCCACGCTCAAGGCCGAAGCCAGAATGTAGATCGAGATGGCGATGGAGATGAGCGGGTCAACGATGTTCCAGCCGGTGAAATAGATTAAGACGAGTCCTGCGAGCACGCCGCCGTTCGTCCACACGTCGGAAGCAAAATGGACTGCATCTGCACTCAAAGCGGGCGAGTCTGTGAGTTCCGCCGCACGTCGCAGGCGCGCCACGAGCGCGAGGCTCACGACTATCGCGATCAGCATCGTCGCCACGCCGATTGATTCCTGTTCGGTCGGTTGCGGATGGATCACTCGCCTGATCGCTTCGAAGATTAAGAACAGCCCGGAGAGCGTGATCACAGCCGCCTGAAAAAGTCCGGCCAGCGACTCGGCCTTGCCATGCCCGTAAGCATGATCTTCGTCGGGCGGGCGAGAGGCGGCGCGCACGGCGAAATAGTTGATGGTGGAGGCGAGAATGTCCATCGTCGAATCGAGCAGCGAAGCCCAGACGGCTATCGAGCCTGTCAACCAGCCGGTTCCGGTCTTGAGCAGGATCAAAAAGGCTGCGGCGAGGATGGAGAGCCGCGCCGTAGAGTTCTTGAGGGCTGACTCTCTGGCACGGACGCGCGCGTGCGTTTCTCTCGCAGTTGGAACTGACATCGAAGTCGAACGTGAAACCGGCTGCGCCGAGCATCTCACAGAGACATTAGCGCAACGGGCATCTTAACAAATTCAATGACCGAGCGCTTCCGGGCGTTCGGAGACTTCTTCAAGCACCCGACTCCGCGAGCGCAGCGTGACGGTTGCCAGTCCCGCGAAGATCAAGGCGGCGGCAAGCCACGTCCGCGAGTTCAACTGCTCTCCGAGAATCAGCGGCGCGACGGCGAACGCGATGAGCGGTTGCAGGTAAATGTAGATGGCGACGATACTCGGCGCGACGCGTCCCAAAGCCCACGCGTTCAGGTAATATGCCGCGACCGTAGGGACGAGGATGATGTAGAGCATCGCGCACCATGCGAGCACCGGGACGCTCGACAAAGAAAATTTTGATAAGTGGTAGCCACCTATTGGCAGCGTGATGAAACTTCCGAAAATGAAGATCCAGGTGATGACCGTCAGCGCGCCGTAGCGTTTGATCATGTCCTGTGAGATGGCGATGTATGCGCCATAAGCCATCGAGTTGAGCACGAGGATAAAATTCCCTATGTTCGTCTCGCGGGAAAAGCTGGCTTCCGCAGGATTGATGAGATAGACGACGCCGCACGCGGCCAGAAAGAGTCCGACGGCGACGCGCCACGAGCCGCTTTCATAGCCGAGGAAAACGCTCACGAGGAGTGTGAAAATAGGGATCGTCGAGCCGATTAAAGCGGAGTTGATAACGGTGGAGAGTTCGAGTCCTTTGACGTAGAGGAATTGATTGAGAACCACTCCGAGCAGGCTGTACAGCAGGAGCCGCGCAAAGTCGGCTCTCCCCTTGATGCTCACATGATTGGTGGCGCGGCGGATCACCAGAAAGGCGAGCGTCGCGCCGACGATGCGAAAAGTGACGAGTCCGGTGCTGGACAGCGAACGCAGTACGAGTTTCCCGACGATAGGCCACGTGCCGAAAATGAGCTGCACGGCGATGAGCGCGCCGTGCGGTTTGAAGCTCTTTGACTGAACCGGCGCAGTCGTAGTAACGGTGGTGGCGTTCATCAAAAGAGCGTTCGACCCCTTGCTCGTCAACAGACACGACAGGCGCGGAAACTCACAACATGAGCATCAACGGGTTTTCCAGAATCTTTTTGAAAGTTTGCAGAAACTTCGCGCCCGTCGCGCCGTCAACGATGCGGTGATCGCAGGACATCGTGACGCGCATCATCTGGCGCACGGCCATCTCGCCGTCGCGCACGACCGGCTTCTGGCTCATCGCGCCGACCGCCAGAATCGCGGCCTCCGGCGGATTGATGATCGCCGTAAACTCTTCGATGCCGAACATGCCGAGGTTGCTGACCGAAAAAGTCGCGCCCATGTATTCTTCGGGCTGGAGTTTACGCGTGCGTGCGCGTTCGGCCAGTTCACGCACTTCACGGCTGATCTGCCCGATAGACTTGCGCTCCGCTCCGCGCACGATGGGCGTGATCAATCCTTCATCAATGGCGACGGCCACGCCGATGTCCGCGTGCTCGTAATAACGGATCGTTTTATCCTGAAAGGAAGCGTTGACCTGCGGGTGCTGCATGAGCGCGACGGCAGCCACTTTGATGATGATGTCGTTGATGCTGACCTTGTTCTGAGGGTCGAGCGCGTTGAGCGAGGCGCGTAGCTCGGCGGTGCGATCCATCTCGATCTCGGTGGTCAGGAAGAAGTGCGGCACGGGACCGATGGACGAGGCGAGACGCCGCGCAATCGTGCTGCGCATGGTCGAGACGGGTTCGTCTCGATAAGGCGATGCCCCTTCGACCCCAGGTAGCTGCGCGGGTTGTTGCGGCGCGCGCGCTTCTGCGGCGCGAAGTTCGGTCGGCTCGGCTTGCGTGCGTCCCTGCGCGTTGTCAGCCGTGGCTTGCTGCTGTCCGGCATTGATGGCGGCTTCGATGTCGCGCTTGATGATGCGACCACTGGGTCCGCTCCCTGTGAGCGTCTTGAGGTTGATGTTGGCTTCGGCAGCCATGCGCGCGGCGATGGGCGAGACGACGATGCGCCCGCCCGCCCGTTGACCGTTGCCGGAAGCGTTGTCGCCGCCGGGAGACGCGGCCTCCGGTGTCGAAGTTTGAGCGGGCGGAGGCTCCGGCGCGTTGCCGGTTGAAGGCGCGCCGCCTGCTTCACCCTTGATCGGTTCGCCCGCAATGGTGGCCTGCGTGCGCGCTCCCCCGACGACAACTCCGGCCAACTCTCTCTGCGCGCCGTCCTGCCCGGCTTCGACGCTCTCCTCGATGCTCTTCTTATTGGCAGCGGCGGCCTCGCCCGACTCGGCCTGCGAGACGAGCGCGGAGATGTCTTCGTCCGCTTCGCCGATGATGGCGATGACCTGTCCGAGCGGCACGGTCGCTCCGGCCTCGACGAGAATTTTGCGCAGCACGCCCGTCGTCAACGCTTGCGCTTCCATCGTCGCCTTGTCGGTATCAATCTCGGCGATCGGTTCGCCGACGCTCACCTTGTCGCCTTCATTCTTCAACCAGCGCGCCAGTTGTCCCTCTTCCATCGTCGGCGAGAGCTTCGGCATGACTACCTGCGTTGCCATAAATTTTTCCTCGTGAATAGTAAATCGTAGATCGTAAATAGAAAGAAGACAGTCTTTATCTATTTTCGATCTACGATTCACGATTTACTAATCAATGTAAGCGACTTCGCGCACGGCGGCGACGATGCGTGCGACATCCGGCAGAGCGAGTTGCTCAAGATTCTTGGCGTAGGGCATCGGGGCATCCGCGCTTGAGAGCCGCTTGACGGGGGCGTCCAGATAATCGAAAGCGCGCTCCATGATCTGCGCGCTGATCTCCGCGCCGACGCCGCAGAAAGGATGCGATTCTTCGACGATCACGACGCGATTCGTTTTCTTCACCGAGTTGATGATCGTCTCGATGTCGAGGGGGCGAATCGTGCGCGGGTCAACCACTTCGACGCTCACGCCGTCTTTCTCCAACTCCTCCGCCGCCTTCAACGCGAGCGGAACTGTCAGCGAGCGTGCGACGATAGTGGCGTCCTTGCCCTCGCGCTTGATGTCTGCGACGCCGAGCGGGATCGTGAAATCGGGATCGTCCGGCACCTCGCCCTTCAAGCCATACATGCGCTCCTGCTCCATGAAGATGACCGGATCGTCGTCGCGGATCGCGCTCTTCAAGAGTCCCTTCGCATCAGCCGCCGTCGAAGGCATGACCACCTTGAGGCCGGGGAAGTGCGCGTACCACGATTCGAGCGCCTGTGAGTGTTGCGAGGAGACTTGATAAGCCGAGCCATTCGGACCACGAAAGACGATGGGGATTTTGAATTGCCCGCCCGACATGTAGAGCATCTTGGCGGCGGAGTTGATAATCTGATCTGTGGCGAGGATCGAGAAATTGAAAGTCATAAACTCGATCACGGGACGCAGGCCGACCATCGCCGCGCCCACGCCAAGCCCCGCGAAACCGAGTTCCGTAATTGGGGAATCGATCACGCGCTTCTCGCCGAACTCTTCCAACAGTCCCTTCGAAACTTTATACGCGCCCTGATACGCGGCGACTTCTTCGCCGAGCAAAAACACGTTCTCGTCGCGATGCATCTCTTCGCTAAGCGCCTGATTCAAAGCCTCTCGAATCGTAATTACGGCCATTCAACAAACCTCCAAAGACAGTGACAGGTGACAGGTGACGGGTGACAAGTGACGAGCAAGAAATAAGACAAGTTCTGTTGTTTTAACTCGTCACTTGTCACCCCTCACTCGTCACTTTTATCGGGTTGGCATAGATATGCGTGAAGAGTTCTGCGGGCGCGGGGAGCGGGCTTTCTTCCGCAAACTTGACGGAGTGTTCCACCTCCGCGCGCACGCGGTCTTCCAGTTCTTTGAGCGCGGCATCGTCTATGACGCCCTTGTGTCTGAGACTGTCGGAGAAAAGTTTGACGGGGTCGCGTTCCTGATGCTTTTCGATCTCGGCGCGCGTGCGGTAGTTGCCGGGGTCGGACATGGAGTGACCCATGAAGCGATAGGTGCGCACCTCGATGAGCGTCGGGAGCGACTCTTTGCGTGCGCGTTCGACAGCGCGCTCTGTGGCCTCGCGGACGGCGAGCACGTCCATGCCGTCAACAAACTCCGAGGCCATGCCGTAAGCGTGCGCTTTCTGCGAAACGTCTTGCAGAGACATCGCGCGGGCGAGCGAAGTGCCCATGCCGTACTGGTTGTTTTCGCAGAAGTAGATGCAGGGAAGTTTCCAGAGCTGCGCCATGTTGAAAGATTCGTGCAGCGCGCCCTGATTGACGGCGGCCTCCCCGAAGAAGACGAGCGAAACCTGACCCGTGCCCTTGTACTTCGCAGCGAAGGCGACGCCGGTGGCGAGCGGAATCTGGCCGCCGACGATGCCGTGGCCGCCGAGAAAATAGGCGTCCGAGTCGAAGAGGTGCATCGAGCCGCCTTTGCCCGCCGAGCAGCCGCCCGCTTTGCCGTAGAGTTCGGCCATCACTTCGTCAGCCGAAGTGCCGCGCGCCAGCGCGTGGCCGTGATCGCGATAGCTCGTCATCACGTAATCGTCCGGGCGGATCGCCGAGAGCGCGCCGACGGCGACTGCTTCCTGTCCGATGTAGAGATGACAGAAGCCGCCGATCTTGCCGAGCGTGTAGGCTTCCGCCGCCTTCTCTTCGAAACGCCGGATGAGCACCATCTGGTAGAGCATGTTTCGCAGCGTCTCCCGATCGATCTCTTCGATCTGCTGGTGCTGGTGCTGCTGGCGTTGCTCATGCTCCTCGCGCAGTTCTGCGGGGTTGATCGTGTCCGTGCTGTCGAGGTCGGCGATGCCTGCGACGGCTGCCTGACCCGTGGATTGATCGCGTGGTTTCAACGGTGTCACTTTAAGTTCGTTCATGAAAGTATTCTCTCAGACCTGGCATTTGCGGGTCGTGTGCGACACGAAGACAGCGCGCCTGAAGCGGCTGCTTCGCTCCCCGACCCAAACCACTGCTCTATGCGTTTGATAGCAATCAGGGATTATACGCGAGATGCCAGCCGCTGCGCAAAAGCAACAAAAAGAGCCGGAAAAGACGCAAAACGGCGCATCCTGAACTAAATTCAGGATGCGCCGTGAAGTTGTGAAAGATGCGCGCCTGTTATCTGAAAGAGTCGAGCGAGAGCACCATGTTCTGCGGGTCGGACGGAGGATTGAGCTTGCGCCCGTGTTTGTCTTGCTGCATGTTGCGCCCGGCCTGTGAGAGGAGCGATTCGGAGGTTTCGCCGTCGGTCGGGAAACAGGCGATGCCGATGCTGATGCCGATGCGTGTGGTGCGCCCGGTGCGAATCGTGAACTCGTGCGACTCGACCGCAGCACGGATACGGTCGGCCACCATCTCGGCCACGTCGCCCGAAGCCATCGGCATAATTGCGACGAACTCGTCGCCCGCGTAACGCGCGAGGATGTCCATCTGCCGGAACTGTTTTTTCACGATGGCGGCCACGCTTGCCAGCAGGCGGTCGCCAATCGCATGTCCGTGCGTGTCGTTGATTTGTTTGAAATTGTCGAGGTCCATGCTCAAGACGGAGAGCGGTTCGCGGTTGAGCCGCTGGCACTCTGCGATACGCTGTTCCAGCGCGAGATGGAAGGAGCGCGCGTTGGGAAGGTCTGTCAGCGTGTCGGTGAGCGCGCTCTCTTTGGTCTTCTCAAACGTCAACGCATTGTTGAGCGCGATGGAAGCGTGCTGCGAAACCGATTCGAGCAGGCGGACGTGCTCGGTCGTGTAAGTAGCACGCGTCTTTGAATAGACAGTGATTGCGCCGAACGCTCCGTCTTCACGAATCAGAGGGGAGACGAGCACGCCGCGAATGTTGCTGGAAACTTCTTCGGGCAGGCCGACGAGATCGAGTTCGGGCGACGTGTTGCACATCGAACGAGCGTTGGCGATAACCCACCCGGAGATGCCTTCGCCAATCGTGATGCGGCGACGCGCGAAAGCCTCCGCGTGCTCGCCCGAAGCGTGCGCGGCGACGGCTTTGCCCGAGCGGTCGTCAACGAGATAAATGATGCAGGTGTCGAACGGAACAATCGAGCGCAGTTTGCTGCTGACGAGCGTAACCGTGTCCTGCAAGTTGAGCGACGAGCCGATAGTTTGAGCGATCTCGTGGAGGGCGAACACCTCGCGCTGTGCTTCGGCGATGGAGCGGAAACCCGAATCGCCATCCGAGGCGGAGCCGAGAATGTCCGACGCCAGACCCGCATCGGGCGCGCCGTTCAACTTGGCATCGTCTTCGGAGGCCACCTGCTCCTGAATGTCGTGCTCGGCGATGAGATTGTCGAAGTAGTCTATGTTGGAGACAAACATGTCCACGACGCGCGGGTCGAAGGAAGTGCTCGCCATGCGACGCAGCAGCGCGAGCGAATCTTCGCGTTTCATGCCGACGCGATAGGGGCGGTCGCAGCGCGTGGCGTCGTAGAAATCGACCACCGAGATGATGCGCGCGACGAGCGGAATCTGTTCGGCGCGCAAGCCCTTCGGATAACCTGAACCGTCCCACTTCTCATGATGGTAGCGGACGATGTCTTCCACGGGGTAAGGGAAGTTGACGCGCTTGATGATGTCGCCGCCGACCACCGTGTGAATCTTCATCTTGTCGAATTCGGCGGCGGTCAGTTTGCCGGGCTTGTTCAAGATGTATTCCGGCACGGCCAGTTTGCCCACGTCGTGCAGGAGCGCGCCCGCGCGCAGGGCGTGCAACTCCTGTTCGCCGACGCCGAGGATGCGTCCGAGTTCCATCGCGTAAATCTGCGTGCGGCGGACGTGCCCGTGAGTCGTCTGATCCTTCGCATCAATGGCGATGGCGAGCGACTCGATGGTGTTCATGTGGAGGTCTGCGATCTCCTGTATGTGCCGGAGTTTCGCTTCTTCGCCCCTCCGCGTCTCGCTCACGCGCTTCTCGTCGAAACGGAACAGCAGGTAGACCAGCGAAACGATCAGCACGCCGACAAACAGGAACGACATGCCGGAGCCGATGAAACTCGAATAGAACAGAGCCGCCGCCGCTGCGCCCGCCAACTGCGTCATCGAAGTCCAGACGAGGCTCTCACGCGAAAACTCCAACTTCTTTGTCCCTGCTTCGTAGGCCACGTAGAAAGCCGACAGCAGAGTGTTTAGTCCGAATTGCACGATGGCGAGGACGAAGAGCGGGAAGATCAACCTTTCCAGCGGCGCGTTATGCGCTTCTGCGGAGGTTGCGCCGCCGATGGTCAGACGCGTGAGAAGGTTGTAGACCATGACGGCGATGCAGGTAGAAATGACGGCAGCCGCGGTGCGAAAGACCAGACCGGCGCGGTCGCCCGTTTTTCTCGAAGACATGAAGCCGTCAGCCCCGGCCAGAATCGCAGCCGGAGCCGTGCCGAACATCATCGCCGCCAAAAAGATCAGCGCGTCGGCCACAGACTTGCTGCCGTGGCTCTTGCCGTCGGCGTTGACGAGGGGAACGTTGAGAAGACTGGCGGCGAAGGTTAAGGCCAACAACGCGCCGCACCAGAGATAGCCGTTAGTCGTGAGCGACAGCAGACCGTCGAGAGAGAAGACGAGGAGGGCTGCCGCTAGCGCTGCCGTAGCGCATAAAAGCGCGAGGCTCTTCCAGTTTGCGTTGGGCATAATTAGTTGGAGTTAGCGAGAACGTTGGAAAAACTGTTAGTTTTGGAGTTTGCAGGAAGCCTGCGACATGTCTGTACATGAAGCGGGAAGAACGCGGGGTAAAAACTTGCCAAACAACGTTGGCACATACAAAATAACCGCTTTTAAGCGATTCGTCAAGGATTTTTCACAGAAAATGGAGGATAAACAGGCGGACGC
>DASWNS010000422.1:0-24304 GCA_036399115.1 Pyrinomonadaceae bacterium
CGAGAGTTTGATCAAGCAGAGCGCGTTCGTCAATCAAGTCGTCGTCGTCGGCGCGGGACGCAAAACTCCCGCTGCGCTCATCGTCCCCGATTGGGATGCACTGCAAAGCGCGCTCGCGGAAAACGGCGAAGGCTCGTCGGAAGAGGGCGCGAAGGGAAAGAAGAAGCCGGGCAAGAGCACACACGCCGCCCTCAGCCGCAACCCGGCTGCCGTGCGCCTCGTCCAACGCGAGGTGGCCGCCCTGACCGCTTCTTTGCACGACTACGAACGCGTGCGTCGCGTCCTGTTGCTGCCCGAAGAATTTTCGATTGACGGCGGAGAGATGACGCCGACTCTGAAAGTCAAACGGCGCGTGATTGATGAAAAGTTCGGCGCGTTGATTGAAGAACTTTACGAGGGCGCAGGCGGCGGAGCCGCGACAGCAGCCTCAAAAGATGAGTAGGGGCAAGAGAGACTGCTGTTTGAAATTGTGGGGAGAGCGGGGAGAAGCGAGAGCTTGAGGGGCGAAGAGAGCCGGGAAGCGAAGTTGGCAAAAAGCGTGCTGCCGGTTTGAACGCGTGCGGACAGGTTCCGCGTGTGCGGCTTCAGGCGTCGGTCAACGAGAGCCTCTCTCTTTCATAGAGAATCTCCACGGCGCGTCCGGCGGCAGTGGTGGAGACGGAGAGTAAATCTTTGGCGAGCCGGTAGAGCGAGCGCGGAATATTGACCGCCGGATACACGGCCACGCCGACGGGCGGAAATTTCGAGAGCAGGTACATTTCCGCGTCGCAGAAGTCGCAAGCCTCTAGGTGCGCCGACATCTGCTGGCGCAGTTCGCGCCCGAGCGTCGCCTGCGTGTAGCCGAGCAGCATCTCGGCGGACGGGCAGGCTTTGTGTTTGCAAAAATTGGCTGTGCTGATAGAACCCATGGTTCCGCTCCTTCTACATCGTCGACCGGAGCCTCCGGTTCGGACTTCACAGTCCGACTCTTTTGACGTAGGCTCTTAGTCGAAGCGCGCCGCACGTTTCAAAAGGCACAGCATGAACAGGCCGAGGGCAAATAGCTGACGAGGTGAGAGGCACAGCCGTAGTACCCTTGTCAATTGGGCGCTTCGCTTAGTCTCTACAGAGAAATCGCTAATGGCGGCAAAGTTCCATAACTGAGGTGGGGTGAAAGTGCGATTTCTTCCTTTTTTTCAACGTCTTGGGGGGAGTGTAAAAAGATGTTGCTCAAACAGCGGCTAACTGTTAGTATTATTTTGTCGTCGGGAAACGCGATAGTTTCCCTGACTCCCCTTCGTGGCTGACCGCGCCTGTTCCCCTTAGCGGTCATCTGGCACGGTCTATCCAGATTCAGCACTACCCAACCGAGCATGCGGGTTGCTACTCTTTTCGGTCTCTCCCCGAAAAATTGGTAAGCACGAGCCTTCGATTGCGCGCGCAATCTTTCGGGCGCGCGTGGCATTTAAGACGGAAGCCTTCAAAGTAAGTGTCCGGTTCGTTCTCCAAGCCTGAGAGGAAAGTTGCTTATTGCGTTTCGCGCCCCTGCAATAGATAATGAGCGACAATTCGATTCAGGGTGAACGGAGAACGGAAGCAGGTGGAGCTTTGAGACTTTGGCTTTTGCCCGCCCGGCAGGCTCTTGGTTGGTAGGGACGGCGACTCGGGGAGAGGACACGGACTGCGAAAGTTTGACATGCCAGGTGTTCGTTGAGCCTTCAACGCGCACGCAGTCAACCAGAGAGGAACGAGTTTAACGACATCCAGCCTCTTGTGGAAAACTTGCCTAAAGCAGACAAGCCTCAATAGTACCCGCCCGGGAAATTAGCCTGATAGACACTACTTAATAACATGGCTGCAACATCTGCCGATCATAATCACCCATTCGATAATCCCATGACCAGCTCCACCGAAGAAGAGTTGCATGCGCCGATGCATGACGACGCTGAGTTAACGGCTCCGGCTGTTGCCACTGCCGTCGCCGAGCGCCCCTCGCGCGGAAGCAACGCCCAATGGGTTGAATCCCTGCGCCGCTCCGATGTGACCCGCCTCTGGTCGGAGTTGCACCGCATCGTCTGTAGCCACCCGCTCGTGCGCGCCTCGCACAGCGCAGGTCTGCTCGTCGAAGGCGCGGAGCGCGGGAACGCCTACGTCGATTTGACGCAGGAACTTTTCGTCACGCTGCTCAGCAAGGCGCGCTTCCAGCACTACCTGGAGACGGCGATGACCGACGCCGAGATCGAATGTGAAATCAGCCAGATCGAGTTGACGAATCTGTTGACTGCCGAACTGCGCAAACGTCATCCCGAATCCTATCGCCTCGCACGCCGCATCTCCACCATCATCCAATCGAGCGCAAACTTCCGTCGCTTCGACGGCGGCTCCGGCAGCGTCGAAGACGAACCGCACCGCAGGCTCGCGGATCGCGTCTACGGTCTGAGCGAATGGCCTGCCGCCAAGCTGCGCCGCAACTCGCAGGAGTTGGAGCAACGCATTCAGATGATCCCCGTCCACCAGCGCGACACGCGCATGGTCGGCTGCACGGGCGACTCGCAGATCATCATCAGCAATTCCGACCTCGAAGACCTGATTATCTCGATCCTCGAAGCGGCGGACGCGCCCGTTGACGTGCGTTCCTTGCGCAGCCTCGTCATGTCGCGCCTGCCCGTGATGGACATTTACCTCGTGCCGCTCGGCGGCGGCGACGATGAAGAGAACGGCAGAATTTTCGAGCCGGTGGACGGGCGCGAGAATCCCGAACAGGGCTTGCTCAGGCGCGAGTCGGAGCAAGAGGCGGTCGGGTATGTAGACCGTTTCCTGCGCGGCCTGCACACCTCTGTGCGCGGCAAGACGAAACAGTATGACCGGATGCTCGGCGTGCTCTGGCATTGTTATCTCAGCCCCGACCATGTGACGCAGCTTGAAGCCGCCTCGCGGCTCGGCGTCTCCGATTCGCTCGTCTCCGATTACCGGCGGCGCATCGAGCAGGAGTTGCGTGCGCTGGCCTTCGGCGAGATCGAACAGGCGCGACGCTTCGAGACTTCTCTGCGCGAACGCGTGCGCGCGCTGGTGCTCGATAGCGAGGAAGAGAGCGTGGCAGTTTAAGTTGCGGGATGGTCGGGTCGGGTTTGAACCTCTCACCCGGCGAGTGTAAAAGCGGTGTCACGTGTTTTATCGTGCGCCGCTTCGTTTTCATAGTAGCTCGGAAGTTTTAACGCGCAGAGGGCAGGGCAGCCGAACGAACGCGAACGCCGACGGACTAATATTGAAGTTGTTCAAGTTAATCTGAGGTCTTCTGAAGCGCGCGGCTTCGGTCGTTAAATTGTAAGATGCAAAAGAAGCATCCCTTCACCGATTATGAAGCGGTCAAACCGTCCACGCGCCGCACGCGCGCCGCAGGAGGCGAGGAGGCGGGTGACCTCTGGACGGTGAGCGACAACTCCGGCGAAGCGCGCCGGTCGAGCGTCGAGAATCCGGGAAGCGTCGAGAGACTCGAAAGAGTGGCGACGCTTGAAAACAACGACG
This sequence comes from Pyrinomonadaceae bacterium, assembly GCA_036399115.1. Classification (GTDB taxonomy): domain Bacteria; phylum Acidobacteriota; class Blastocatellia; order Pyrinomonadales; family Pyrinomonadaceae; genus JAIVJZ01. The sequence goes on from DASWNS010000422.1 coordinate 3,505, forward strand.
AGCAGGCAAGAACGCCGCACGGCGAAGCAGCGCCACACAGCGAAGAGGCGCGCCCCGCCGGGGCGAACGCCTCGCCTTTCACACTCAAGCGCGGGCACCTGTTCTCTTATCTCGGTCTTTTTCTTTTCACGGTCGTCCTCTATTTTCGCCCTTACGAACTCCACCCGTCGCTCGCCGGTTTAACTTCGCTGGCCTACTGGCTCGCGCTGGCGACGCTCGCAGTTTTCCTCCCCACGCAACTCGCGCTCGAAGGCAATCTCACGACGCGCCCGCGCGAAGTCAATCTCGTGCTGCTGCTGTGCGTCGCCGCGCTGCTCTCGATTCCCTTCGCCATCGATCCGGGCGAAGCCTGGGGCACCTTCAACTACATCTTCATCAAGGCCGTCATCATGTTCATCGTGATCGTGAACGTGGTGCGGACGCCCCTGCGTCTGAAGGGCATGATCTTTCTCGGCCTCGCCATCGGCTGCGTCCTGAGCGTCGGCGCGATCAACGATTACCGGCTCGGTCGTTTCGTCGTCGGTGACGAGCGCGTGGCGGGCGTCGTCGGCGGCATGTTCGGCAATCCGAACGACCTCGCGCTTCATCTCGTGACGATGATCCCGCTCGCCGTCGGCCTGCTCCTGAGCACGCGCAACCTGCTCGCCAAGCCCTTCTACGCCCTGTGCGCCCTCTTGATGGTCGGCGGCGTGATCGCCTCGTTTTCACGCGGCGCATTCATCGGACTCTTGGGCGCAAGCATGGTGCTCGCGTGGAAACTCGGACGCCGCAACCGCTTCCTGATGATCATCCTGATCGGGGTGTTTCTCGTTGCGCTCCTCGCGCTCGCGCCGGGCGAGTACACCGAACGCATCAGCAGCATCGGCTCGGTTAGCCGCGACGCGTCGAGTTCGTCGCGCCGCGATCTGCTGGTGCGCTCGATCATCGTCGCCATCGCCAACCCAGTGTTCGGCGTCGGGATGGGCAACTTCCACATCGTCTCGATCCGCGAACTCGTCAGCCACAACGCTTATACGCAGGTCGCCGCCGAGATGGGGCTGGCGGCAATGTGCATCTACATCATGATGCTCGTCGTTCCCCTCAAGCGGCTGCGCCTGATCGAACACGCAACTTACGAAACGCGCCGTGGCTCGCGCATCTATTACCTGTCCGTCGCGTTGCAGGCGAGTCTGGTCGCTTACATGATGAGCAGCTTCTTTGGCTCTGTGGCCTATCAATTTTATGTCTATTACCTCATCGGCTACGCCGTCGCTCTGCGCCGCATCTACGAAGCGCAGACGGGCATGGAAGTAGTTCCACTCTCTAAAAAAGAGAAGCGCGCCGCTCGCGCCGCCGCCGCAGTATCGCCGCAAAACTCCGACACAGACTTCCCCGAACCCGAAAGCCCTCACTCGCTCGCCTTGAGAACGGGGATGTGAGACGGGCTACGCCCGCGCGCGGAGCGTTTCACGCTGAAAATCAATGCTCGAAGATCAACCGACAACGAATCTGCACAGCGCGCGCCGCTCCGCCGTCGCACGCGCCGGAGGCGTCGCGCCGCCACAGCCTGCGCTGCACGCGCCCGCCGAATTGCCTTTCGTCTCCATCGTCATTCCCTGTTACAACGAAGAACGCTTCATCTACAAAGTTCTCGAAAACCTCGCCGGTCAATACGCCTCCGCGCGCTCTGAAATAATCGTCGTTGACGGGCGCTCGACCGACCGGACGCGCGAGCGCGTGGCCGAGTTCAAGCGTGCCTATCCGAGCCTGCGCGTGCGGCTCGTGGAGAACCCGGCGCGCAACATTCCGGCGGGCGTCAATCTGGGCATCGAGGAAGCGCGCGGCGACATCATCGTGCGCATGGACGCACACTCGATCCCCTCCTCAAACTACGTGCGCTGCTGCGTCGAACAGTTGGAGGGCGGTGCGAAGGGAGAGGAGGCGGCATCGGTCGTCGGGATGCCGTGGCGTATTCAGCCGGGGGCGGAGACGCGCGAGGCGCGGGCTATCGCTCTCGCCGTCGCGCACCCGTTCGGCATCGGCGACGCGAAATATCGCATGCCTGAACGCGCCGCGACGGAGTTTGTAGACACTGTGCCGTTCGGAGTTTTCCGCAAGAGCCTGTGGCGCGAAGTCGGCGGCTTCAACGAAGCGTTGCTGGCAAACGAGGACTACGATTTTCACTATCGCATACGCCAACGCGGCGGGCGCATCCTGCTCGACACTTCCGGCCACTCGCTCTATTTCGCGCGCCCGACCATACGCGAACTCGCGCGCCAGTATTTCCGCTACGGAACGTGGAAAGCGCAGATGGTAAAGCTCCACCCGCGTTCTCTGCGGCTGCGACATCTGGTTGCGCCCGCCTTCGTCGCGGGCGTCGCCTTAACGTCTCTCGCCGGTTTCTGGTGGCGTCCGGCGTGGTGGCTGCTCTTGCTCGCCGTCGTGCCTTACGCGTTGCTCGCGCTCGTCTGCGCGTTCGGGCTGGCGCGTCGCGGGCGCGACCTGACTTTGCTCCCGCTCATCGCCGTCATCTTCCCCGTGCTTCATGTCGCGTGGGGGAGCAGTTTCTGGCTGGGCTTGGTGCGTGCGCCGCGCGGCGCGAGGACGAAGTAGCAGGGGATGTAACAGGGAACGGCGATGAACTGGCAACGCAAAGCACAAATCCAAAACTTGATCGCTTCGCTGCCGATGGCAGACGCGTTCTACTACGCGATGCAGAGAAGCATCGGGAGCTTACGCAAAGGGCGCGCCAACCCCGTGGAATATTTCGGCGCGGCGCGGCGTGTGGCCGAATGGATCAGAACGACCGGGCGCGACGTTGAAGGCATGCGCTTTCTCGAAGTCGGCACGGGGCGCAACGTGAACCTGCCGACCGCCCTCTGGCTCTGCGGCGCAGCGCAGGTGACGACCGTTGATTTGAATTCGTATCTATCGAGCGCAATCGTTTTTGAGTCGAACGAATACGCGCGGCAGCATCGAGCGGAAGTCTTGCAGACGTTCGGCGCGGAGGCGGAGCGTCCGGGGTTTCAGGCACGGCTCGCCGGGTTGCTCGACTACAAGGGCGACCTCGCCGGACTCTTGAAGATGATGAACGTAGAGTATTTGCCGCGCGCCGACGCGTCGCGTCTGCCGGTCGCTTCCGAAAGTTTCGACGCACACGTTTCGTTCGCGGTCTTCGAGCACATCCCGGCAGAGGTGCTCGCGGCGATTCTCGCGGAGGCGCGCCGCCTCCTGCGCCCCGATGGCCTGCTCGTCCACATCATCGATCCTTCGGATCATTTCTCGCACGACGACGCTTCGATCACGGCGATCAACTTTTTGCAGTTCGACGATGCGGAGTGGGCGGCTCTGGCGGGCAACAAATTTATGTATCACAACCGCCTGCGCGCTTTCGAGTATCTGGAACTGTTCGCGCGCGCGGGCGTGCGCGTGCTCGAACAGCAGCAGACGCTCGACGAGCCTTCGCTGCGCTCGCTCAAAAACGGCTTTCCGCTGCATCCTCAGTTCAGACAGATCGCGGCGGAGGAGTTGGCCGTCAGAAGCCTCAACGTGCTCGGGACGTTTGCGGCAATGGAGGCGGGAGAGGCCGCAGAGGCACATTGAAAGCTGTCAGGCTGTTATCATGTAAACGGGAAGGGAAGCGGTAAAAGCGTTGGTTGAAGTTGAACGCCGGAAAGAGAGTTCGTTGACGATGCGTGCGGCATGGATTATGTCGGCGCGCACGGTGGCGTTCGTTCTGAGCTTCGCGCTGCCGCTGCTGCTCGTGCGCCGTCTCGACCAGACGGCTTTCGGGCAGTACAAACAGGTCTTCCTCGTCGTCGGCACGGCGGTCAACGTGCTGCCGCTCGGCTTTCACATGAGCGCGTTCTACTTTCTGCCGCGCGAACCCGAACGGCGCGGCGAAGTGGTCTTCAACATACTGCTCTTTCATCTGCTCGTCGCCGCCGCCGCGTGTCTCGCCTTCGTCCTGCGCCCGGCGCTGCTCGCGAGCCTCTTCCCCGGTTCGGGCGAACTCGTCGCCTACGCGCCCGCGCTCGGCCTCGTGCTGTTGCTGTGGGTCGTCTCTTCGTTTCTGGAAGCCATCGCGATGGCGAATCAGGAGACAAAGACGGCGACCATCTTTATCGTCTCGATGCAACTGGCGCGAACCCTGCTCCTGCTCGTGGCAGGCGTCGTGTTCGCTTCGGTCGAGTCGCTGATCTACGCAGCGATCATACAGGGCGCGCTGCAAACCATCGTGCTCTTCGTCTATCTCTTCCTGCGCTTCGAGAATTTCGGGCGACGCTTCGATTGGCGTCTGCTCCGCACGCAGTTGAGCTACGCGCTGCCGCTCGGTATCGCCGGATTTCTCTATTCGATGCAGATGGACATGCACAACTATTTCGTGTCCAACCGCTTCGACGCCGCCACCTTCGCCATCTACGCCATCGGCTGCTTCAACCTTCCGCTCATACACATCCTCAGCGACTCGGTCGGCTCCGTGATGATCCCGCGCGTGGCCGAACTGGAGAAGCAGGGCGCGCGACGCGAGATCGTCGTGCTCATCTCGCGGATGATGCGCAAACTCGCCGCCGCTTATTTCGCCCTCTACGCCTTTTTGATCGTCGCGGGGCAGGAGTTCATCGTCGTCCTGTTTCGTGAACAATATCTGGCGAGCTGGCCTATCTTCGCCGTCAATCTGGCGATGATCCCGCTCGGCCTGATCGCCTCGGCCTACGATCCTGTGATGCGCGCTTACCCGGAGCATCGCTTCTTCCTGCTGCGCGTGCGCGCAGTGTTGCTCGGCGCGTTGTTCGTCGCGCTCTGGTTCGGCACGGGGCGCGTGGGTTTGGTCGGCGTCATCTCGCTCGTCGTGTTGACGAACCTGTTGGAACGCATCGTGGTCGCGGTTCGCTGCGGCAAAGCTCTGGGGATGACTTGGGGGCAGCTCGCTTTGTTCAAAGACGTGGGGAAACTGGCCTGCGCCGCCGCGTGCGCTGCGCTGGCGACCGTGCTCGTGCGCGCTGCGCTGGTTGAAGCGATGCCGCCGTTTTTCGTGCTCGCCGTCTGCGGCGTGGTCTTCGCGTGCGTCTATCTGGCGGGCGTGTGGGGGTTCGGGATTCTGTCTGCGGATGAACGCGTGGGCGCAGGTCGCGCGCTGCGCACGCTGCAACGCCGCACGACACACTGGCGACGCGCGACAAACGATGTCGCCGGATGAAAGGAACTTGAGCGTTTTGGCCGGACAGACCGTACACGATCTGTTATCGAGAAAGTTGCTGCTGCCGCTGACGCGGGCGCAGAGGCTGGCGCGTGCGTCGCGTCGTCCGGCGATGCGCGCCTTCTACGCGGGGATGCGCTTTCGTCGCGAGTCAGCCGCGTGGGACTTGGAGGAACGGCGCGCATGGATGCTCAAGCGTCTGCGTCATGTCGTGCGCCGCGCCGCCGCCGAGACGCTCTTTTATCGAGAGCTTTTCCGACGTGAGCGATTCGACCCGCAAGCCGATTTCAGCTTCGACGACTTCGCCCGTCTCCCCACGCTCGAACGCGAAGAGATACGACAGGCCGGACGCGCGCTCATCTCGAACGCCGTCCCCGCAGATCAACTGCGCAAAGATTCGACGGGCGGCTCGACCGGCGAGCCGACGCACGTGTGGCTTGGACCCGAAGAGTTGGGCTGGCGCGAGAGCGCGCTGGAATACCCGATGCAAAGGATCGGTGCGCCGACCGGCACGCCGACGGGTTATCTCTGGGGGCATCATCTCGACCCCGTGGCGCGCGAAACGTGGCGCGAACGCTATCACGATTTCGAGTCGAACGTCCGCTGGTTCGATTGCTTCCGTCTGTCTGCCGAGGTGCTCGCGGGCTATCACGCGGAGTTCACGCGCTGGCGTCCGCGCTGCATCATCGCTTACGCGAGCGCGCTCGCCGCGCTGGCCGAGTTCGTGCTGTCGGAAAACCTCAAACCAAACTACCCGACGAAATGTTTCGTCACGGGCGCGGAGAAACTTCTCCCCGCGCAGCGCGCCGCTATCGAACGCGCCTTCCCCGCGCGCTCCCTGCACGAACGCTACGGCAGCCGCGATGTCGGCATCATGGGCTTTCAGATCGAGCCTGCGCGCACGCACGATTTTGAAGTTGACTGGCAGAACCTGCTCGTCGAACCGGAGACGACAGAGGCAGACTCTCCCATTCTGATCACGAAACTGCATGCCGATGCGATGCCGATGCTTCGTTATCGCGTGGGCGACGTGGGGCGTTTCCCGCGCGCGAGCGCGCAGCCGGGGCATCCGGCGTTTGTCCTGCACGAAGTTTTGGGGCGCGAAGCGGATCGCATCTGGCTGCCGGACGGGCGTTGGATCACGGGGCTGCAAATGCCGCACATGCTCAAAGATTACCCCGTGCGCGAGTTCATGTTTCTGCAACGCCCCGACTACTCGGTCGAGCTTCAAGTGATCCCGCACAACAATTTCGGTGAAGACTCGCGGCGAAGTATTCTGGAGACGGTTGAGGCGAACCTGCCCGGCCTGCGCGTCAGCCTCGCGCTGGTGCAGAGCATCCCGCGCACGAAGGCCAACAAACTCAGACCCGTGGTGAGCGAGGTCAAACGCACCACAGGAAACGACGTAAGCGAAGCAAGGGAAGTAAGCGAAGGGAACGGACGATGACGGAGTTGCTGCGCCGGAAGATGTCTTGTGAGAATGCGCGCGTCGGCGTGGCGAAGACGGGTGCGCCGCGCTACCCGTCCGGCGAACGCGCGGCCACTTCCGGCGCGAATGAAATCTCCTCCGCGCTCGCACGCCTCGCGCGCCTGCTCGGCTGGGGCGACGAAGAGAGCGGCGCGTTCTCCAAACTCATTCCGCGCGGCGCGCGCGTGCTCGTCAAGCCGAACTTCGTGATGCACGCGAATCAGTGCGCGGACGGCATCGAGCCTCTGGTCACGCATGAGTCGCTCGTACGCGCCGTCGTCGAGGCGTTGTTGCAGACGGAGGCGGCGGAAGTGTCAATCGGCGACGCGCCCGTGCAGGGCTGCGACTTCGCGGCGTTGCTGCGCGAGACGAAACTCGGAGAATGGTCGGATGAATTGAGGAGGCGCGAAAGTCGCTTTCGCGGGATACGCGATTTCCGCCGGACGATTGCCGTCTTTCGAGACGGCGTGCGCGTCGCGTCGGAAAATCTGCGCGACGAGTCGGAGTTCACGCTCTTCGATCTCGGTCGCGAGAGCTTGCTCGAACCGATCACGGACGAGAGCGGCGCGTTTCGCGTGACGTGCTACGACCCGCGTTTGATGCAGAAGACGCACGCTCCCGGCAGGCATCAATACCTCGTCGCGCGCGCCGTGCTCGATGCGGATGTGGTTATCAACCTGCCGAAGTTGAAGACGCACAAGAAGGCCGGGATCACCTGCGCGCTCAAGAATCTGATCGGCATCAACGGCAACAAGGAGTTTCTGCCGCATCATCGCATCGGCGGCGCGCGTGCGGGCGGCGATTGCTACCCCGGCGCAAACCCTCTGAAGCGTTCGCTCGAATTCGTGCTCGACCGCCAGAACTCTACGGCGCGTCCCGCGCTCGGCAAAGTCTGGCAGGGCTTGGGTCTGCAACTCGAACGCGCGGCGCGGCTCGCGGGCGACGATCTGGGCGTGGAGGGTTCGTGGTCGGGCAACGACACGGTCTGGCGCACCGCGCTCGATCTCAACCGCGTGATGTTGTACGGGCAGGCGGACGCGAGCTTCTCGGACGAACCGGCGCGGCTCGTCGTGCATATCGCGGACGCGGTGGTGGCGGGGCAGGGCGACGGGCCGCTCGCGCCCGAAGCGTTGCCGCTCGGTCTGCTCTTGGGTGCATCGAACGCTGCGGCGATGGATTGGGTCGGCGCGTATCTGCTCGGCTACGAGCCGCAGCGCGTGTCGATTGCGCGCGAGGCGTTCGCGCGTTTTCGTTGGCCGCTCACGACCTTCACGCACGAAGAAGTGAGCGTGTGCGGAGACTTGGGCGAAGGCGCGGCGGACGAACTGCTCGGCAGACGCCCGGAGCCGCTCTTTCGCGTCAAGCATCCGGCGGGCTGGCGCGACGCTGCCGCTGCCGCGACAGTCGCTTCAAACGGCGCACCTGCGCCGGCGCGAAGTCAGACCCGAAGTTGATTCTCGCGCACAGTTAATTCTCACAGCAGTTAATTCCTGCGCGCTTGCAGTTAATTCTTGAAGGAGACTCTGCTCCGAATTTTGTTAAGACCATGTGCGGAATTGCCGGATTAGTGATAGCTCAAGACAGTCGCGCGGCGGCGGGCGACGATGCGGTCGCGCGGATGATTCGCTCGCTCGCGCGGCGTGGTCCTGACGGCGAAGGGGTCGAGCGTTGGCCGCATGGCAGCGCGCTCGGCCACAGGCGGCTCGCCATCTTCGACCTGAGCGAAGCCGGGCGACAGCCGATGCTCTCGAAGGACGGCACGGTCGGCCTCGTCTTCAACGGCGCGATCTACAACTTCCGCGAGTTGCGCGCGGAACTCGAAGCGCGCGGTTGCCGCTTTGTCAGCCAGACGGATACGGAAGTGCTCGTCGAAGGCTATAGGGAATGGGGCATTGATGCGCTCGTCGGGCGTCTGCACGGCATGTTCGCCTTCGGGCTGTGGGACGAACGCGCGCAGAAACTTTTTCTCGTGCGCGACCGCCTCGGCGTCAAGCCGCTCGTCTACGCGAGCGCGCCCGGTGGCCGCCTCGCCTTCGCCTCGAACGTGCGCGCGCTTCGTGCCGCAGGGATGACGGGCGAGATTGACGCGGAGGCGATGGTCGAATATCTCGAATTCGGTTTTGTCACCGACGGGCGTTCGATCTATCAGGGCGCGACGAAAGTTCCGGCGGCCACCATCGTCGAATGGTCTGCGCCGGAAGCGACGACGCAGGCGCGCACTTACTGGTCGCCGCCCGTCGCGCTCGAACCGGATGCGTCGCACGCGCCGAAGTTCGAGGAGGTTGTCGAAGAGGTTGAGCGTCTGTTTTTGCGCGCGGTCGAGATGCGGCTCTTTGCGGACGTGCCGGTCGGCGCGCTCCTGTCGGGCGGCGTGGATTCGAGCCTCGTCTGCTGGGCGATTGCCGAACTCGGCGGCGACGTGACGGCCTACACCATCGGCACACCCGGCGACCCGCTCGACGAGACGGCGGACGCACGCGCCACCGCCGCAACGCTCGGCATCTCTCATCGCGTCCTCGATCTTTCGGCGAACGACGCGCCCGATGTCTCGGAGTTGGCGGCGGCCTACGCCGAGCCGTTCGCGTGTTCGTCCGCGCTCGGCATGCTCCGCGTGTCGCGCGCCGTCGCGCCTTCGGCCACGGTCTTGCTCACGGGCGACGGCGGCGACGACGTGTTTCTAGGCTACCCCGAACATCGCTACCTCTGGCTCGCCTCGCGCCTCGCGCGCCACACGCCCGGCGCGGCGGCGAGCCTCTGGTCGAACACCTTGCGCACGCGCTTTCCGCGTCGCGGCCTCGCGCGTCGCGCCGCCTCTTTTCTCGACTACACGACCGGCGGACTCGGCGCGGTGACGAACGCACGCGACGGCCTGCCCGTCTACGAACAGCACGCGCTACTCGGCGAACGGCTCGCGGGCGCAAGGCTCGCGCAACGCAACATCCCGCGCTCGCGCGAATCCGGGCGCAACGTGCTCGCGGAGTTTTTGGAGTACGACCGGCGCACGCGCTTCACGGGCGAATACCTGCCGAAGGTTGACGGCGCGACGATGCATTACGCGCTCGAAGCGCGCTCGCCTTTCCTCGATCAGAAGTTGTGGGAATACGCCGCCGCGCTCCCGCTCGATCTGCGTCTCAAAGGCGGCACTCTGAAAGCGGTCTTGCGGGAACTGGCGCGGCGTCGGCTCGGCGAGCGCGTGGCGCGCGGGCGCAAGCGCGGCTTCGGCATCCCGGTCGGACGCTGGCTGGCGGGGCGTTGGCGCGAGCGCGTGGAAGAGACGCTGCGCGATTCCAGCTTGGGGCGCGAAGGATGGATCAACGCCGGAAACGCGCTCCGGCAATTCGGCTTTGAGGTCGAGCGGGGCGAAGCCTCTTTGCAGACGTGGTATCTCTTCGTGCTCGAAACGTGGATGAGGCACGAGCGGAGCGCGAACGTCTTCGAGCCGCCAGCGGGCGACGTGGAGCGTTTGACGATGGCGACTCTCAAGGCGCGCGAAGTGAGCGGCGTGGAGGTCGGCGTGCAGGGAATTCCGGCGGAAGCCGCGACGACGACGGTATCGGAAGATAGTCATGCCGCATGAGAAGGTGGAGGCTTGAAGGCAAGCGTAACTGAGGAAGTAACTGAGGAAGTAGCTGAGGAAGTGTCGCCGCCGGGCGCAACTTTTAGCGTCGAGCGATTGACGAGTTTACGAAAGCGTTTTTAATGTGATGAAACCGAACGTCCTTCTCTTCATAGACAGCTTCGCGCAGGGCGGAACCGAGCGGCAGGTGGTGCAACTCGCACGCCTGCTCTCGGAGAGCGGGCGTTATCAAATTCATCTCGCCTGCCTGAGCGGCGAGGGCGTGCTGCGCGCCGAAGCCGAGCGTCTGGGCTTCACAGACATTCCCGAATTTCCGCTCAACTCCTTTTATGATCGCAACATGGTCGTGCAACTGCGTCGCTGCGCCGCGTTCCTTCGTGAACGCGCCATCGACATCGTCGAGACGCACGACTTCTACACCAACATCTTCGGCATGACCGCCGCCGCGCTCGCGCGCACGCCCCGCGCACGCATCGCCTCGCGCCGCGAAACCGACGGCACTAAGACGCGCAAGCAGAAGTGGGTGCAGCAACGCGCCTTCACGCTCGCCGATGCGATTGTCGCCAACGCTGAAGCGGTCAGGCAGGAACTGATCAGAGACGGCGTGCCGCCCGCGAAAATTCAGACCATCTACAACGGCATGGATACCGCGCGCGTCGCGCCGCGTCCCGACCTGCGGCGCGACGATGCGCTCGCTCTCCTTGGCCTGCCACGCGAAGAAGATGACGGACGCCGCCGTCGTTTCGTGAGCATCGTCGCCAACATGCGACACGCCAAAAAAGATCAGGCGACGTTTTTGCGCGCGGCGCGACGCGTGCGCGAGGCCGTGCCGGAAGCCGCCTTCGTGCTCGCGGGCGAGGGCGAGTTGCGGGAGCCTCTCATCGCGCTGGCCTCTGAACTCGGACTTGCGGATTCGGCTTTCTTCACGGGGCGATGCGCGCACGTGCCGGAGTTGCTCGCCGTCTCCGAGGCGTGCGTTCTCAGTTCGAGCGGGACGGAAGGTTTTTCTAATTCGATCATCGAGTACATGGCCGCCGCGCGCCCGGTGGTGGCGACGGACATCGGCGGCGCGCGCGAAGCCATCATCGAAGGAGAGACGGGCTACGTCGTCGCGCCGGGCGACGACGCCGCGCTCGCGTCGCGTCTCATCTCGCTGCTCACCGATGCGGACGCCGCGCGGCGGATGGGCGAGCGCGGCTTGCAGGTGGTGAAAGAAAAGTTCTCCTGCGCGGCGCAGGTCGAGCACGTCGAGAATCTATACGAGCGCCTGCTCGCAAAGAAACGCGCCGCGCCGCAGCCGAGTCCGCGCACGAATGCGGACGCGGGCGCGCGACACGAAAGCGCAGGATAGACAATAGACAAAGGCGAACCGTAACAGGCAGGCCGAGGCATGGAACGAGCGCACAGAGGCATGGAACGAGCACACGAAAAAATCGACGTGACGAACACGAAGGCGACGCGGCAAGGACGGCGCGCGGTGCGTGTTTTGATCGTCGCGCCGTCGCTCGGCATACTCGGCGGTCAGGCCGTGCAGGCCGCGCGGCTGCTCGCGCGTTTTCAAACGGAACCGTCGCTCGAAGTTTCGTTCCTGCCGATCAACCCGCGCCTGCCCGGCCTGCTCGGCAAGTTGCAGGGCGTCAAGTACGTGCGCACCGTGCTGACTTCGGTGGCCTACATCGCATCGCTCCTTGCGCGCGTGCGCGGCTTCGACGTGATACACATCTTCTCCGCTTCCTATTCGTCATTCGTTATCGCGCCGACGCCCGCTATCCTCGTAGCCAAACTCTACGGCAAAAAGATCGTCCTCAATTACCGGAGCGGCGAAGCGGAAGATCATCTCACGCGTTGGCGACGCACGGCGATTCCCACGATTCGTCTGGTGGACGAAGTGGCCGTGCCTTCCGGTTATCTCGTAGACGTGTTTGCGCGCTTCAACCTGCACGCGCGTTCGATCTACAACTTCGTCGAGACGGATCGTTTTCGTTTTCGTCGCCGCAAGCCCTTGCGCCCCGTCTTCCTCTCGAACCGCAATCTCGAACCGCTCTACAACGTCGGCTGCATCCTGCGCGCGTTCGCCATCGTCCAGCGGCGTTTCCCCGCAGCGGCTTTAACCGTCGCGGGCGACGGCAGCCAGCGCGCCGAACTCGAACAACTCGCGCGCGAACTCGGACTGCGCAACACGGAGTTCATCGGGCGCGTTGAGCAGGCGCGGATGCATGAGCTTTGCGAGCGCGCGGACATCTATCTGAACAGTTCCAACATAGACAACATGCCCGGCTCGATCATCGAGGCTTACGCGGCGGGCTTGCCCGTCGTGACGACGGACGCGGGCGGCATCCCTTACATCCTGACACACGAAGAGACGGGCTTGATGGTCGGGCGCGGCGACCAGGAGGCGTTGGCGGCCTCCGCGATCCGCCTGTTGGAAGACGCAGAGTTGGCCGAGAGGCTCGCGTCGAACGCGCTCGCCGCGTGCCGCCGGTACAGTTGGGCTGCGGTGCGCGACGAATGGTTGAAACTCTATTTCGAGTTGGCGCATGAAGACGCTGCTGTCAGCCCGTCAAACGTGCCTACGCAGGTCGGGAGCAACACGAACGCTTGAGAGGTTTGGAGAGACGAGTAGAGAGAGAGTCGCTGCGACGTGAAGTTGAATGATTAAAGTTCTGCGAAAACTGAAAGGCCGGAGTTTGACGGAGTTGCGCGTGCGCGGCGTGCAGGCTGCCGCGTGCCTCGCAGAGCGCGCGGGAGTTTCGGCGGCGACGCGCCTGCCCGCCGGTGCCTCGTTCTTCGCGCTGCTCGACGCCTCGCGCGTCGGCAGCGACGCGGGCGACGCACGGCTCACTTCCGAATCGCTGCACGCACATTTTCGCACGCGCCCCGCTCAAGCGTTCTTCGCTGCCTTCGACGCGCCGGACGCGACGCGCGCCGCGCTCGCCACGCGCTTCGGCGGCGAGGCGCGTGCGGCTCTCGTCGAGCGCGCCGAACGCATCGTCGCCGGTCGCTTCGACCTGCTCGGCCTGCGCGAACTCGACTTCGGCGATCCGGTTGACTGGCATCTCGAACCCGTCGCGGGCAAGCGCACGCCCGCGAGCGCGCACTGGAGTCGCATAGATTATCTCGACGCGTCGGTGGCGGGCGATAAGAAGATCACCTGGGAGTTGAACCGTCAACAGTATTTCATGGTGCTCGGTCGGGCTTACTGGCACACGAACGACGAACGCTACGCCGAGACTTTCGCGCGCCACTTAGCGGGCTGGATGGACGCCAACCCGCCGAAGCGCGGCATCAATTGGGCGAGCAGTCTGGAAGTCGCTTTCCGCGCGATCTCGTGGCTGTGGTCGCTACAGTTCTTCAAACATTCGCCGCATCTCGACGCCGCGCTCTACACGCGCGCCCTGAAATTTCTACACGCCCACGCGCGCCATCTCGAAACAAATCTCTCAACCTACTTCAGCCCCAACACGCACCTGACGGGCGAGGCGCTCGCCCTTGTCTATCTCGGCACGCTGCTGCCGGAGTTTCGCGCGGCCTCGCGCTGGCGTGAGACGGGCGCGCGCATTCTCCACGCCGAACTCCACAGGCAAGTTCGCCCCGACGGCGTCTACTTCGAACAGACGAGCTACTATCAACGCTACACCGCAGACTTCTATCTACACTTCCGCGCGCTGCTCGGAACCGGCCACAACGCCACGACGCACGCCGCGCCCCTCGAAGAGAAGCTACAGGCTTTGCTCGATCACCTCATGTACATCACTGCGCCCGACGGGACGACGCCTCTCTTCGGCGACGACGACGGCGGACGCCTCGCCCCCTTCGACGAACGCGCCCCGAACGACTTTCGCGCAACGCTCGCCACGGGCGCGACCCTCTTTCGCCGCCCTGACTACAAGTTCGTCGCACGCGAGGCGACCGAAGAGACGCTCTGGCTGCTCGGCGCGCAGGGCTTACAAGACTTCGACGCGCTCCACGCGGAACAGCCCGCCCGACAGTCGCGCGCTTTCACAGATGGCGGTTACTACGTGATGCGCGACGGTTGGACTTCCGATAACAGTTATCTCTTGCTCGACTGCGGCACGCACGGCACGCTCGGCGGCGCGCACGCACACGCCGACGCGCTCGCCATCCTCGGCTGCACCGCGCGAGGCTTCAACGCGCTCGTGGATTCCGGCACTTACACCTACACCGGCTCGCCCGCGCTCCGCGACGAATTCCGCGCGACGGCTGCGCACAACACGCTCAACATCGACGGCGAATCCTCGTCCGTCCCCGAAAGCGCGTTTCGCTGGCGGCGGATGGCCGACGCCGCGTGCCATAAATGGCTAAGCCACGCGCGCTTCGATCTCTTCGAAGGCGAGCACGACGGCTACATGCGTCTCGACGCACCCGCGAAGCACCTGCGCAGCGTCCTCTTCATCAAAGGCGACTACTGGATCATGCGCGACCGCGTGGAAACCGGCGGCGCGCACCGTTATGAACTGAACTTTCATTTCAACCCGCGCGCCCGTGTCTCAATCGAAACGGCAAACGACGCCGGAGCAGCAGCGGCGGCGAACGACGCCGGAGCCGCAGAGACGGCGAACGATGGCGGAGCGGAGACGGCAGCGGACGACAGCAGGGCAGAGAGGGCGGCGAGTGTCGTGCGCGCACGCGAATCTTCTTCGCGTGCGTCGTCCGCGCTCGATCTGTTCGCCTTCGCGCGCGGCGGCGCGTGGCGTGCGCAGGACAAATTGATCTCGGCAGCTTACGGCGCGGCCACGCCTGCGCCCGCCTGCACGTTCGCCTTTTCCGGCGACGCGGCAGAGGCCGTCACGCTCCTCGTCCCCCGCGCGGCAAGCGGGCAGCCATACCCGGCAAATGCGGAGCCATACCTGGCAGGCGCGGAACCATACCTGACGGGCGCGGCGCGATATTCCGCGCGCGAGATTGAAGCCGTCGGCGGGCGCGCATTCGAGTTGAGAAACGAGGGGGCGGGCGCGCGGGCGCGTGATTTTGTGTTGATGCGTGCGGGCGGCGCACATGCGGTCGAAACCGCGCGCGTCGTCTCCGATTTCGAGTGGATGTGGCTGCGCTTCGACGGCGACGAGGCGGAGCCGCGAGAGTTGATCGCCATAGGCGGGCGCACCCTGCGTCTCGACGGGCGGGAAGTTTTACAGACGCGCGAGCGCGTCAATTATCTCGTCGCGCGCCAACGCGAAGGCGACGCGCCGCTGGTTGAAACCGATGCGAGCGAAGATCTCTTCCTCGCGCTCTTTAATAAAGTGACGAGTGACAGGTGACGAGTGACAAGTTGAAACCCAACTACTTGTCTTTCAACTCTTCACTTGTACCCAACCTGTCACTTGTCACCTGTCACCTGTCACTGTTCTCTTATGTGTGGAATTAACGGAATCGCATTTTCGGAGCGGGCGCGCGAAGGGCGCGTGGAGGCGTCTGACCTCGTGCGGATGCGCGATGTGATCGAGCATCGTGGCCCCGACGATAGCGGGATGATGCTCGACGGGGCGGTCGGCCTCGGCCATCGTCGCCTGTCAATCGTGGATGTCAGCGCGGGTCATCAGCCGATGACGAATGAAGACGACACGCTCTACATCGTCTACAACGGCGAAATCTACAATCACGCCGAGCATCGCCCCGCGCTCGAAGCGCGCGGCCATCGCTATCGCACACACTGCGACACGGAGACGATCCTGCATCTCTACGAAGAGCACGGGGCGGCCTGCGTCGAGCGTCTGCGCGGCATGTTCACCTTCGCCATCTGGGACGCGCGGCGGCGCGAACTGTTCATCGCGCGCGACCGCCTCGGCGTCAAGCCGCTCTACTACGTGCATCGCGCCGACGGCTCGCTCTTCTTCGCCTCCGAGATCAAATCGCTGCTGGCGGCGCGCGCCGTCCGCGCGGAGATCAACCACGCGTCGCTGCCGGACTACCTGGCGAATCACGGCACGTCCGGCGAAGAGACGCTGTTTGCCGGAGTCAAACGCCTGCTCCCCGGCCACACCATGCTGTGGCGCGCGGACGGCACCCTCAAGATCGAAAAATATTGGGACCTCCACTTCGCGGAAGATGCAGCCGACGACGGTGCGGAAATCTCCGCGCGCGGGCGTCGGAGCGATGCCGACTATATCGCCGAATGGTCGGAGTTGTTTCGCAAGTCGGTCGAGTTGCGCTTGATGGCCGATGTGCCGCTCGGCATGTTTCTCTCCGGCGGCATTGATTCGTCGGCCATCGCCGCCGTGATGAGCGGAATGGTGAGTGATCCGATCAAGACCTTCTCCGTCGCCTTCAAAGAGCGTGAAGCTAACGAACTCTATTACGCGCGGCTCGTCGCGGAAAAATTCAGGACGGAGCATCACGAAACAATCGTCAGCCCGGAAGATTTTTTCGGCGCGCTGCCGCGTCTCGTCTGGCACGAAGACGAACCGCTCGCGCATCCTTCGAGCGTTGCGCTCTATTTCGTTTCGCGCCTCGCCGCGCAGCACGTCAAGGTGGTCTTGACGGGCGAGGGCAGCGACGAGATGCTCGGCGGTTACGAGCGTTACTACAAGACGATCTATAACCTTGCGCTCGCGCCCGGTTATCAAAGGCTGACGGGCGCGAGTGTGCGTCGTGCGGTCAAACGCCGCATCGAAAGCCTGCCGCTCGATTCGAAAGTGCGGCACAAACTCAGGCGCACGTTTCTCTGTCTGCCGCCCGACATCGAGAGTCTCTACTTCGACAACTTCGCCGTCTTCACGCGCGCCATGCAGAACGACCTGCTGACGCCGGAAGCGCGCGAACGCGCCGGGGGCATCGAGCCTTATCGCGACATGCGACGCTACTTCGAGACGAACCGTTCGCGCTCGCTTCTCAACCGCATGCTCTACGCCGATACGAAAACTTACCTGCACGAGCTTTTGATGAAACAGGATCAGATGAGCATGGCCGCTTCGATTGAGAGCCGCGTGCCCTTTCTCGATCACAAACTCGTGGAGTTTACGGCGCGCTTGCCGCAACACCTGAAACTGCGGCGCGGCTGGACGACGAAGTACATCCTGCGGCAGAGCATGAAAGACGTGCTGCCCGCGCCCATCCTTTCGCGCAAGAAGATGGGCTTCCCCGTGCCCGTCGGCGCATGGTTTCGCGGGGCGTATCGCGGCATCGTGGAAGAGTACGTGCTGGGCGAACGCGCCGCCGCGCGCAATCTCTTCGACCGCGCTTACGTGCGCGAACTCGTGGCGCGTCACAATGCGGGCGAGAATCACACGGAGCGTCTGTGGTCGCTCGTCAACGTCGAAATCTGGCTGCGGCAGTTTATGGACGGCGAGGCCGCCAGCCTGCCGGGTGAGACGAAGAACGAAGTCGTCTCCGCCGTCGCCTGAAACTCCAAAGACCGAAACTCGCAAACCGAAAGTTGAAAGCTAATCTTGCGTATCCTCTGGCTCAAAACCGAATTGCTGCACCCCGTCGATAAGGGCGGGAAGATTCGCACGTATCAGATGCTCAAGGAGTTGAAGCGCGAGCATCACGTGACGTATCTGACGCTCGACGACGGAAGCGGCGCACCTGACGCGGCAAAGCGCGCGAGCGAGTATTGCCACGAACTCGTCCGCGTGCCGCACCGTACGCGCGCGAAGTTCTCCGCAGGCTTTTACGGCGAACTCGCCACGAACCTCGTCTCGCCGCTGCCCTATTTTATGAAGAAGTACCAATCGGCGGAGATGCGCAGGGAGATCGAGCGGCTCGTGGCGACGGATGAGTTCGATGTGCTCGTCTGCGATTTTCTCCAGCCGAGCGTGAACGTGCCGCCGCGCCTGCCCATCGCTTCGGTGCTCTTTCAGCACAACGTCGAGGCGATGATCTGGAAGCGACATTATGAAGTGCAGAAGAACCTCCTCAAGAAAAGTTATCTCTACGGCCAATGGTTGAAAGCAGACGCTTATGAACGCGCGGCCTGTCGCCGCTTCGACACGGTGGTCGCCGTCTCCGTGGAAGACCGCGAGACGATGCGGCGCGCTTACAATTTGCAGTCCGTGAGCGACGTGCCGACCGGAGTGGACACGGAATTTTTTCGCCCGCGCGGCGAGGAGCCACGCGAGCCGCACAATCTGGTCTTCACCGGCTCGATGGATTGGCTGCCGAACGAAGACGCGATCCAGTTCTTCACGAAAGAGATCATGCCGCGCATCAAGGAACGCGTCCCCGGTGCGACGCTCACGGTCGTCGGTCGCAACCCTTACGCGAGCCTCATCGAGTTGGGCAAGCGCGATCCCTCGATCATCGTGACGGGGCGCGTCGAAGACGTGCGCCCGTACATGGAGCGCGCCGCCGCTTACATCGTGCCGATTCGCGTGGGCGGCGGCACGCGCCTGAAAATTTACGAAGCGATGGCGATGGAGAAGCCGATCATCTCCACGACCATCGGCGCGGAAGGCTTGCCCGTGCGCGAAGGGCAGGAGTTGCTGCTGGCCGACACGGCGGAAGCGTTCGCGTCGGCGGTCGTCCGCGTGTTGACGGACGAAGAGTTGGCGCGAAGTTTGGGCGAGCGCGCGGCGGTGGCGGTGCGCGAGAAATTCAGTTGGGACAAGGTGAGCCGTGCCTTTGCGGAGGCGTGCCAACTCGCCGTCGCGGCGCGTGCGGCCAAGCAGCCTGTCTCAACTTTCAAGCAGGTCAATCAGACACCCTGAGCGAGGGCGTGCGTTAAGAGATGCGCCCGCCGTCCCCGGACATTATATTCGTGAGCAAAAAGCCTTATCACCTGTTGCTGTTACTCGTCACGCTGGTCTATCTCGCGCTGGCCGTCGGGAGCGCGCGGACGAAAAGCCCCTGGAGCGACGAGGCGTGGTTCGCGCAGGCGGGCTTGAATCTCGCCACGCGCGGCGAGATGACGACGCCCGTACTGGAAACAACCGGCACTAACTTCAAAGGGCTAGACCGGCACACTTACTGGATCATGCCCCTGCATCTCGTGACGCAGGCGGGCTGGTATAAAGTTTTCGGATTCAGCCTGCTCTCGATGCGCGTGCTGTCGGTCGTCTTCGGAGTGCTGGCGTTGTTCTCATGGTACTTCATCGTCGGAAATCTCTCCGGCAATCAGAAGATCGCGCTGCTCGCCTTCGTGCTGCTCGCCTTCGATTACATCTTCGTGATGGCGGCCTCCTTCGGGCGCGGCGACATGATGAGCGCCGCGCTCGGTGCCGCCGGACTCGCCGCTTACCTCTCCCTGCGCGAACGCAATTTCAATTGGGCGATCCTTGCCAGCCAGAGTTTGATCGCCGCCTGCGGGCTGACGCATCCGAACGGCGGCGTGGCGTTTTTCTTCGGCCTCCTGTTTCTCACTCTCTACTTTGATCGCACGCGCCTCAACTGGCGACATCTGGGGCTGGCCGCGATTCCTTACCTTCTCGGCGCGCTCGGCTGGGGCGCGTACATCCTGCAAGCGCCTTCCGATTTCATGGCGCAGTTCACGGCAAACGCTTCGACGGGCGGGCGTATGAGCGGCCTGACCTCGCCCTTGAGCGCGATAAAAAATGAGATCACTCTGCGGTATCTGACGGCGTTCGGCCTGGGCGCGCACACTTCGGGTTCGTCGGGACCCATCTGGCTGAAGAGCCTCGTCCTGCTGGCTTACATCGTGGCTCTGGCCGGTTGCCTGAGCGTGCGCAGTATTCGCGCGCACAAGGGTTATCGCGCGTTGCTGATATTGACGGGCATCTTCTTTCTCGTCCTGACATTCTTCGACGGGCAGAAGCTCTCGTTTTATCTGGTGCACATCGTTCCGCTCTACACCGCGCTGCTCGCCGTCTGGATTTACTGGTGCTACTCGAAGCGTTTCGTCCCTCGTTGGCTGCTCGCGCTCTGTGTCTGCGGCCTGCTCGCCATCCAACTCGGCGGGTTGCTCTATCGCATGAAGCTCAACGTCTACCAGAAGAGTTATCTGGCCGCGACCAGTTTTATCGCCGCGCACGCGAAGGAAGATTCGATGGTGATGGGGAGCGCGGTGCTCGGGTTCGAGTTGGGTTACGAACGCATCGTGGACGACGTGCGGTTCGGTTTCAGGAGCGGCAAGCGGCCTGACTTCATCGTCATCAACGACGTGTACGAAGAGACGATCCGGTATTACCGCGCGGGCGGCGAGGGCGCGGAACTCGCCGCGCACGTCAACAATTTGCTGAACGAGGAATACGAGTTGGTTTACGACCGGAACTTCTATCAGATTTATGCGCGCAGGAATTTTATGACGCGTAAGTCTTGAGGGCGAAAGAAAGGTTTACAGCATGCGAGACATGGCGGCGATAAAAGATTATGCGAAAGCTACGACGGCGGCGCACACGCGCGCCTCACAGCCTGTGATTGCCGTGCTCATTCCTTGTTACAACGAGGAGTTGACGGTGGCGGAAGTCGTCGCAGACTTTCGCGCGCAGTTGCCGGAGGCGGACATCTACGTCTTCGACAACAACTCGACGGACGCTACGGTGGAGCGTGCGCGCGAGGCTGGCGCGCAGGTCTTCTACGAGCGGCGGCAGGGCAAGGGCTACGTCGTGCAGTCGATGTTCCGGCAGGTGGATGCAGACATCTACATCATGGTGGACGGCGACGG